>JAJZCT010000036.1 GCA_021828925.1 Planctomycetota bacterium | reverse complement strand
ATAACGGCTTTCCGAAGCTTTTTTTATTCTCGGTGAAGATCATTTCTTCAACCGAGTTCAGTATTCTACCAAACCTTTGTGGCTTGTCAACAGCACCACAAAAATTTTATCGTCGCTTTCAAGTTCAGGCTTTAACCAAACCTTGTCGCGACGACAACGCAATACTTATATAGGGTTCTCGCGTGGCTGTCAAATCACTGCGACAATTCACCGCCGCAATTGGGAATTCCACTGCGATGGGATATTATTTTAGTGCAGGCCGGTCCGCTGCGGATAGCTTGGCTTATCTGCGGTAAATTTAATGTTTGCCGCGGTAATGTCCGAAAATAATGAGATAGGTTCTGTTTAGCGAGGAATTATGAATAACACCAACCCCCGCCGTGCCCTGGTAACAGGTATTACCGGCCAGGACGGCTCATATCTGGCGGAGTTCCTACTGGCCAAAGGGTATGATGTCCATGGCATTATCCGCCGATCCAGCAGTTTTAATACTGAACGCCTGAATCATATTTATCAGGATCCCCATGAGCACGGCCCCCGTCTGCACTTGCATTACGGCGATTTAACCGATGCATCAGGCCTGCGGGATATTCTTACCCGCACCGAGCCAACAGAAGTTTATAACCTTGGCGCCCAATCGCATGTGCGCGTCAGCTATGATCAGCCGGTCTATACCGTTAATACCGCGGGGATGGGAGCTTTGCTTTTACTGGAAGCCATTCGTGATGTGGGCCGACCCATTCGGTATTATCAGGCATCAAGCAGCGAAATGTTTGGCAAAGTGGTGGAAACGCCGCAGAAAGAGACCACACCTTTTCATCCGCGCAGCCCCTATGCGTGTGCCAAGGTTTACGCCCACTGGCAGGTCATTAATTATCGCGAAGCCTACGGGATGTTTGCCTGCAACGGCATATTGTTTAATCACGAGTCCCCCCGCCGGGGCGAAACATTTGTAACGCGAAAAGTCACGCGCGCCGCTACGCGCATCAAGCTGGGCCTGCAGGAGGCGCTGTATATGGGGAATCTCGATGCCAAGCGGGACTGGGGCTTTGCCGGCGATTACGTTGAAGCGATGTGGCTGATGCTCCAGCAGGAAAAGCCGGATGATTATGTTATTTCAACCGGAAAAACCTACAGCGTGCGGGAATGGGTTGAATTGTGCTTTAGGCAAGTAGGCCTGGACTGGAAGCAATACGTAAAAATGGATGAGCGCTATCTGCGCCCCGCCGAGGTGGATTTGCTGCTGGGTGACAGCTCAAAAGCCCAACAGGTACTGGGCTGGAAACCCAAAGTGAATCTGGAGGCTTTGGCAAAAATGATGATGGATCATGACATGCGCCTGGCCGAACAGGAGAAACTTATTCTGCAGCATAGTGGCACGCCCGTGGCCTGATGGATGCCACGCTCCGGCTCAATGGTTTGCGGACCCCGCTTTCGCCGCGGGCTGCTTGCAGTTCGGGGGTTTGCGGCCAACCAATCTTGGTTTGCGGGCGGGATAGATCATTGGCCAAACCCGCTTGAATTGCATCACGGAGCCACCTAATATGGTGATGGCTGTGGAAGGCGCGAGCGAAGTCAACGAGAGTCCGCTGGATTAGTGGCGGGATTGCCAACGGTCGCAGGATGATTGGCGGCAGAGATATTTTTTGAGACGGTGATGCGGTATGATGTGCAATCGATGCAATAAACCGGCGACGGTACACATCAAGGAAATAAGCAACGGGTCCATTGTTGCACTTGATTTATGCGAACAGTGCGCCGTCGCTGCGGGATACAGCCCGCAGGAACATCTGCCGTTAAATGAGATACTCAATGAATTCGTGGCCGCCAGCAGTCAACTGGTGCTGGGCAATTCTCCGCATTGTGCGGATTGCGGCATGAGTTGGCAGGAATTCAAGGACACCGGCCTGCTGGGCTGCGAGAAAGATTATGACCTTTTCGTAAAATTGCTTAGCGCTGTGATTGAAAAAGCCCAGCAAGGAGCCAAACACCATACGGGAAAAACGCCGCCGCGCCATAGCAGGCCCACGAAGCAGCCGGATGAACCCGATGCAGTTCAACTCCGGCGTACCGAACTAAAACGCCTGCAAAGCGAACTGGCAACGGCACTAAAGACGGAATCCTATGAAAAAGCCGCAAAACTGCGGGACCAGATTAAAACCCTGAAAAATTCAGTTTAATGTATATTGACGCGTTTCATGGCACCGGCGGGACGCCAGAGAAAAAAAATTAGGCGGTATAAGCGATGATTTTTGATGATTTGGCGAAACAACCCGGTGAGTGGCTTAGCGCCAAAGGGCCGCATAACGATATTGTCATCAGCTCACGCGTGCGTTTAGCGCGTAATTTGGCCGCCTTCCCCTTTATGAGCAAGGCCAATCGCTCCCAGCGTATGCAATTGCATCGCTTATGCCGCGAGCGACTGACCGCATTGCCGGGGCTGTCGAACCTGCAATACATTGAAGTTGATAAAACCGAGGATACCGACCGGCAGATGCTCGTGGAACGACATTTAATCAGCAAGCAGTTGGCGTCGGGTGAGGGAAGCCGGGGGGTGGCCATTACCGCCGATGAATCCTTAAGCGTGATGGTCAATGAGGAAGATCATCTGCGGCTGCAGGTGATGCGATCCGGTGTTCAGCTACGGGAATGCTGGCGCGAAGCCGATCGACTCGATGATCTGTTGCAGCAGCAGCTTGATTATGCTTTTCATGAACGCTGGGGATATCTTACAGCGTGTCCGACCAACGTCGGAACCGGTATGCGGGTGTCCGTGATGATGCACTTGCCGGCCTTGAAACTCACCGGGGAAATTGAAAAAATATTTCAGGCGGCACGGGATATGCACCTGGCCATCCGCGGCCTGTTTGGCGAAGGCACAGAAGCAGTGGGAGATTTTTATCAAATCAGTAATCAAACCACCTTAGGCCGTTCCGAAGAGGAAATTCTTTCCGAATTCAGTGATTCGGTCATTCCGCGGATGATTGAAGCGGAAATGACGGCCCGCGCGATTCTGGAAAATGAGCGTCCCTTGGTGGTGGATGATAAAATTGGCCGGGGCATTGGTATGTTACGCCACGCCCGCTTGCTGACCACCGAAGAGGCGCTCTATTTTTTATCGCATTTACGCATGGGCGTGGCGATGAAACGCGTTGCGGGGTTGGACATTGACGCCATTAACAAGATATTTTTAACCGTGCAGCCGGCGCACTTGCAGCGCTCGCTTGGCCAGCGCATTGAGGGGGAAGCCCGCAAGGCCGCCCGTGCGGATTTTGTTCGGAAGATTCTTCAATCGAGCGGCAAATAAGGGCCAAAACCGAAAATCTGATGGGAGACTGCCGTCAATAACCATGACCTGAAGCCTGCCATCCGGTTTATTGATACTTTTTAGCCAGGATGGCCGATAAAGTATACAGGAATTTCCGCGGGCGGTCCGCAGGCTTGACAGAATACCCAAAGCGCTCGAACATTCACAGTCAAGCGGGTGTCCGGAGTTGAAGCTTAGTGCCGAAAAAAATAGGAATCCAACCGCCGGACTTGTGGATATTTGGATTTCGGCACATACTTTAACAACAGGGTTGGCGGGTTGAATGCGAATATCTCGTATTGAATCTTCAACTGCATGGCATAATAAATTTGTTTTTCTGACTCGGAGAGTTGGCGCATGACATTGAATATCGCGGATGGTAATGGTTCTGATTCTTTGAACAATGCTGCGTGCGGTGCATCCCACCGGGCGAAAAGCAACTGCGGCACGCGCGGTAAGCGAATCGGAAAAGGTTGGATTAAAGCCGGCCTCATGGCTGGACTAATGGTGGGACTTGGCGGCTGCCAGACGACCAGCCCGCTGGATTACCTGAATTTAGGTAATTCATTTTTGAATCCGGCCGAAGTTGGGCGCTTTGATAAAGATCACCCATTCGGGCGCGTGCAACCTGTCACGTGGCCCATTCTGGATTCGCTGGCGGTCAATGATCCGCCCGCCGGTGCCTGGGCGAATTCCACACCGCCAACACCCGCTGATTTGCTGCCGGTGCATAAGCCGTATGTTTTGGGTGCCGGGGACGTATTAAGCATTTCGGTATTTGAACTCGTTGTGCCCGGGCAGGAATCCGTCCAAACCCGGCAAATTAACACGCAAGGCAACATCACGTTAGATTTTGTCGGCGAAATTCATGCCGCTGGAATGACCACGCGGCAGCTTCGCCGGGAAATCGTCCACAAGTTAATTCAAAGCGGACAGATGGCCGCACCCGGACCGCACCAGCCCGGCCCCCAGGTGAATGTGGACCTGACGGAAGCACGGCGGCGGGTATTTTCAGTCATCGGGGCGGCCAATCATCCTGGAACCTACAATATCATGTCGCCTGACTTCCGGCTGCTCGATGCCTTGGCTCTCGCAGGCGATGTGCCGCAGACGCCAGGCATGGATTACCTGTATATCATTCGCCGGGTTGAAAAAGAAACGCCGAAAACCGCGGCGGCGGCAACTTCCAGTAGCGCGCAAAGCGGTGGCCAATCCAATATGCTCAACCAGATTGCCAATCAGTTACAAAGTGGAAAAACCCCAGCCAATCCAAACAATGCGTCGGAAAAAGCTTTAATGAATCAAGCTGTGGAGCAGACCGGCGGAGCCACCAGCGGGCGGTTTGTGTACGTCAATGGGCAATGGGTCCGCATCGGCGGAACCGGCGCAACAACCAAAGCGGCGTCCTATAATTTTAACGCCCATAAAAAATCCGCTTCTTCCGGTTACGCGGGAGAAGTGATTATTCGCATTAATCTCAAGAAATTAATGGCCGGTGACCCGCGCTACAATATTGTTGTGCACTCCGGCGATGTTATTAATGTTCCGCCATTGAAACCTTCGGTTTATTTTGTCATGGGCAATGTCGGGCGACCCGGTGTGTATTCCATGACCGGGCAAAAGCTGACGCTGGAACAGGCTGTCGCAGCAGCGGGCAACTTCGGCCCACTGGCCATCCCCCGGCGTTGCGAATTGATTCGCCGAATCGGGCGTAATCAGGAAACGACCATCCAGGTAAATATGCAGGCGATATTCAGCGGACAGGAGCCGGATATTTTCCTTAAACCGTATGATACGTTAAATGTCGGCACTGACTTTTTTGCGGCACCCTTGGCGATTATTCGTAACGGCCTGTCCGCCAGTTATGGCTTTGGTTTTACGTATGATCGAAACTACTACATTCAGCCAACTATTATTCAACCGCCTTGATCCCTGGCGTTGGCAGGACGTGATGCGGTTTCAGATGGGCTGGTCCGGACTGCATCTGCCGTTACGGAACGTGACTTCTTGAAAAGGCGGCCCTATCGACGGCATCAGATTTAATGTGGATTGCACGCGGAGCATGACTCATGCCGGCTTCAGAAACGTCCAGCGCCTCAGCCGATCGCGGGTCAGCCCCGCTCCCCAAGCCGCTGCGCTATGATTATATTGCATCCCTGCGAACGGCAAGCACGCCCGAACGTGAATTGCCGGGATATGTATTTGCAATCCTTGCCGTTCTTGGCGTATTTTTTTATCTGCTCTATCGCATTAATTTTGAACAATTGGTGCATGTATGGAGCACCAATCCGAATTTCAGCCAGGGATTTCTGATTCCGGTTATCAGTGCCATGTTTATTTATTTGCGATGGAACACACTGCGGAATTTACCCATTCAACCGGCATATATTGGATTAGCAATGCTGGCGTTCGGGGTTTTCGGGCAGGTGCTGTTTCGGATTACCGGACAGGAGCAATTCTCCGATTTGAGCATGTTGGTGGTGCTGTTTGGATTAGGCTTGTGGCTGCTGGGCTGGCAGCAAATGAAAATCCTCTGGCTGCCGATCTGTTATCTGCTGTTTATGATCAATCCACCCCAGGCACTGTATGTCAAACTCACCACCCCCCTGCAATCCATTGCCGCCTCCGGCGGAGCGCACATGCTTCTGCTGTTCGGCATTCATGCCTACCGCGAGGCCACACAGATTCACCTGCAGGTGGGCGACAAATGGCCCTCGCTGAATGTCGCGCAGGCCTGCAGCGGCATACGGATGTTGACGGCATTTTTCGCGTTGGCCGTGGCCTTGGCTTATTCCACCAATCGGCCCATGTGGCAAAAGCTTACGCTGTCATTATGTGCTTTGCCCATCGCCATATTTGTTAATGCCCTGCGGGTGACACTCTCGGGGGTCCTGTTTGCGTACGCCGGACCAGAATGGGCACGCGGCAGCACGCACGCCAGTCTTGGTCTGCTGATGCTGATTCCCGCCGGACTCCTGCAACTGGGTGCCGCGAAGTTAATTGACTTATTTGAAGAGCATCTTTTTCTGGACGACACAGGGCAATTGGGTCCTTCCGGACAGGAGGCCAGCGCATGAGTATCGGCACACCATCCACTAAAAAACTCTATCCACCGATGGTCGCGATCGGGGTTCTGGTTGCGGGACTGGTATCGCTATCGGTGGCTTCCCATGCGTTCAATGTGGTATTGCAAAAGCTCCATACGCCCCTGCAGGCCCCTTTGCGGAGTTTGCCAAAAAAACTGGGCCAATGGGTCATGCCCAAAGGGGCGGTCGATCAGCGACTGTCCGCGGAAGTCGTGCAGGTGCTCGGTACGCATCACTACCTGTTACGCCCCTATGTGAATACAAAAATGCCGCCCGGTTCACCGGGATCCCAGGTGCGCGTGAATCTGAATTATTATCCCACAGATTTTGCCACGCCACATGTTCCAAATGTCTGTTGGGCCGGCATCGGCATGAAGCGCATTCATGATTCATTTATTACCATCCATCACGTTCCCCATGCCGATGGCACAACCTCCAATCTGGAAATGCGCTTTCTTTCGTTTTATGCGCCAAAAATGAGTGATTCGGGAATTCCGTTAAGTATGGATCAGCACCGTGGACGATATGTGAATGTGGCGTATGTATTTCAGGTGGACGGACGATATGCACCTAATCCCCAGCAGGTCAGCGAGCTATTCTGGCGGACGACCAGCAAATACGGTTATGATGCAAAAATTGAAGTCACTGCGGAGGGTCCGGGCGGCTTAACCACCAGGCCGCAAGCCAGGAAGGCGATTGCCTCGTTTATTCGAGCCGCTTTGCCGGCCATTGAACGATTGCTGCCGAATTGGAAAAAACTTAATGCACCCACAACGCATCCCGGCGCCGCGAATGTTGCCCAGTCGGCCGCTACGGATGTCAAAAGTGGAAAAAACTGATTGGTAAAACCATAACTCTCGCAAGAGATTTGAAGGAAACAGCATGGCTAAACGGGTTAATACACGATTTTTAACAATACTGATTGTTGTTCTGATCGCCCTGTTCGGCGGCATCGCCGGGATTTATTACATTCTGATCAAAATTAATAACAATCCCACGCGACTGGTCGCGGAAGCTAAAGCGGCACTGAAAAAAAATGACACCGAAATGGCGCGGCAACTTTATCAGCAGGCGGCCGTCGTGGCCTTGCGTGAGCATCTGCCACAGGCGGCGGACATTCTTGTCAAACTCGGCGATTTGAATTTTGAGACCACCGGCAAAAATATCCAGCGCTACCGTGCCGCTTTAAGCGACTGGCATGCCGCGATTCAACAAAATCCTAATTTGCTATCCGCTCGAAAAAAGCTCTTGAATGCCTTTTATCAAGATGCCATGCACTCCGGCAATGATTCAGCCCTCTGGCAGCAGATTCAACAGCAGGCCACGCATGTTATTAAACTGGATCCCAAGAACATCAACGCCTATATGGACCGCGCACAAGCACGCTTGCGCTCCGTTTCCGGCTTAGCTGCTTTAACGGATCGGCGCTTTACCGCGGCCAAAGCTGATTTGCGCACCGCCTGTAAACTTCAGGAGGATAATATTCTTCCGCATGTGCTTCTGGCACAGGTCTATCTGCAGCAGGCCGCGGCGGAACATGCGCAGAATCTGATCAACACCGCCGCGATGAACGAACTCTTTGATAAAGGCATTGCGATTGTTCGGGCCTTTTCGACCAAATATCCCCACAATGTGGATGCTTTACTTTCACTGGCGGCAATCTATCGCGCGGTGCCGGGCCACGCGGAGGAGGCAAACAAGACACTGGCGGCCGCGGAAAAGCTTGCTCCCAATAGTGCTAAAGTCCTCGAGGCCCGAGCGCAACAAATGCTCGCTTCCGGAGCCAGTCCGTTAAGCATCGCAGCGATCTTCAAAAAAGTTATTGCCCTTAAACCTGACAATATGAGCGCCTATGCGGCCGAAGGTGAATTTCTCCGCAGGGCCAATCAACCTCAGGCGGCCATTAAATATCTGAAGCAGGGCTTAACGCATCCGGCACCGGGCGGCGGCTTGACGCCGGAACTCAACCAGAGCGTGAGCCTGCGAATTAATCAGATGCTCATGGGGGCGTATCTGCAATTGGCGATGGAAGCGCCGGGCGGGTCGCAAGCCCGGAAAAATAATCTGTCGCGTGCCTCCGATACGCTGGCCTGGGTAGCCCAGAGAATGCCGCAATCCGCATGGGTGTACGTAGCCCGTGCCCGCTTGCGCTTTGCCCAGGGACGCCTCAACGCGTCCCAACGGTGGATTGCCCAGGCGAACGCCATTCTCTCACCGGGAAATCCCCAGGATATGTCGCTCTGGCTGACCGAAAAACAACTGCAAGCTCAAATTTATCAGATTCGCGGCCAGTCCGGCTCCGCCTTGGCCGTGTTTAATGAGATTCAAAAACACCTTCCCGGCCAACCCAGCGTGGCACTGGCCCGAGCGCAGTTAATGGTGCAACAGAATCCCAAGCAGGCTCTGGCCGCCGCGCAGGCGGTGCTGAAAACGGATCCTAAAAATCTGGCGGCTTTAAAAATTGAAGCCCTGTCTTTGGCAAATCTGAATCGCCTCACTGAATTGCGACGGATCCTGGCCCGCACTGACACGAATCAAAGCTTTGCCCTGGCGCAGTTGAAGGCTCGCCTGGAGGTGAGGGAAAAACTCTACGCGCAAGCTCAAAAGACTATAGCTCCGTGGTTGAAGCAATCTCCCGGCGATCCACGGGTTGTCACCGTCGCCTACGCTGCGATGGCTGGGTTGCATCAACGTGTTGCCGCGCAGGCGCTGATCAAAAACGCTTTGCGGATAGCTCCTACCAATCTGCAATTTATTCTGATCAATGATCAGTTGGCAAATCCCAAGTCGCCCATGCCAACAGTCGCCATGGGGCCATTAACCAGCAACATCGCCCAGATATCGGTGGCTGGCGTTTCGGCCCAGCAGGCCCAGCTTACCGCGATTGCCAAATTACCCGATCCATTGGAGCGGGGATTGCTTATGAGCCGGTTCTATCTCTCTAGCGGAGATAACACCAAAGCCGCCAGCGTGCTGGTGCCATTGGCCAAAGCGCATCCGAATAATACGCGGGTGCTCGAAGCGCAATTTCGCGTGGCGATCGTGCAGAAAAATTTTAAACTCGCCAATCAACTGGCAAATCGTGGTGCCGATCTGAACGCCGACGGCTACCAGGGCGCATTTTTGCGGGCACAACTGCAAATTGCTCAAGGGAACTCCGCCAGCGCCGCCAAGACACTTTCCGCCGTTTTGAAAAAACATCCAGATGATGCCAACATCAAAACATTTTACGGCATTGCCTTACTTTCCTCGGGAGATGTGCGCGATGGCGTAACCGCGTTGACCGGAGCGCTGCAGGCCAAACCGGATGATCTTGATGCACTGACAGCTTTGGTGCAATACTATCTGCAATCCAATGCACCGGCGGATATCCAGCGCGCCCGGGATCTGGTTGATCAGGGCTTAGCCTATTATCCGCAAGATACCCAACTGGAAAACTGGCACTATCAATTTGCGGATTTATACGGCAAGCCGGCACCGGAAATAAAGCGGCGATTGGCCATCTACAAGCGAGATCCCTCGGATTTAAATAATATTGCGCGGTTAGGCTTGCTATACGTGCGGGCAAAAGAACCATCCCGTGCGATAGCGCTGCTGCTCAAAGCCCGCAAGAGTCAGCCGGATAATCTGCAACTGGCCAGAGAATTAGGCGAACTGTACGTTCTGGAAAAGAATACCGACGCCGCCCAGCAGGTTTTTGAATCGCTGGCGGAGAATCCCAACAAGACCGTCGCATTTGCCGGCCGATTGATGCTGGGAGATTTTTACCAGAATTCCGGCAATCTCAATCAGGCCGTTCAAGTGTACAACGCCGCGCTGAAAGATCAGCCCAAAGGGCGACATACCGTTCAGCGCCGGTTAGGTGATATGTATTTTAATGCCGGTAAATTCAAGCCGGCGTTAAAACAATATTCCGGCCTGTATGATGCCGTGCCGGACAACCGGACCATCACCCTGCGATACGCGGAAACGCTCATACGGGCAGGCAATCCGGCCAAAGGCATCGGGATACTACAAAAGCGGATTCTTGCCAAAAATCCAGCCGATGAGGAAGCTTTGGTTCTGGAAGGCTTTGGTTATCTGCAATCGGGCCAGAAGAATAAAGCCAGAAAAGCGTTAGGGCAGGCGTTAACGCTTAATCCGCATGATCCGCATGCACTTTATGACATGGCCACGTTACTGCTTTCACCGCCGAACCCGCAGTATGCCCAGGCCATCACCGAGTTGCAGTTGTTGACCACATCCAATACGTCGGATCTGGCGGCCGAACAATTGCTAGCTCAGGCGTATGCCGACTCGGGACAATTTGCCGAGGCGGTTTATCAATACAGCACCGTCCTGAAATCAGCTCCGGCGGATCAGGCTGCCAGACTGCAATTGGCCACACTGTTGTTTGATCTTTCACAGCGTTATATGACACTGACGCCGGCCGATACCAGCGACGCCGCCGCTTCCTTGCGAACCCTGCAACCGCTGGGGCGGCTTAATAAATTGCTGACGCAATCCCATCAGGCGTTCCCCGCAAGTCCACAGTGGGTCATGCTCCGGGCACGCTATGACCTTTTAACCGGGCACAAAAATAGCGCGGTGGCTACCGCCAAACGCGCATTCCAGATGGCGAATCAGAGCACCGCCGCCGCGATCGTCTATGTGCAGGTACTGGAGGCAGCGGGGAATATGCATGCCGCGATCAGCGTAGCCTCGAAAGCCTTGGCGGTTTCACCGGGTGCGGTGGAACTGTATCTGGAACGCGCCAATGCCAACGCCAAACTTCATGATTTCCCGGCGTCGACGAAAGATTTTTCGCACGCCTTGCAACTCACGGCGGGAAATCCGACGCAATTTTTCACCGTGCTTTCCGCCTATCAATCCGCCTTTGAGCCTGCGGGTAAACTGGACGTAATTATTAAATCCGTCGATGCCCTGGGCTCCAACGCGCATATAAATAAGACCTTGCTGGATGCCGCGCGCGCTGTCGTACAGTTTGCCAATAAGGAAAATTCGGCGGCGTTGGCCTCAGCGAAAGCCGCACTGGCCGCGAAACCAGGTCCGGTGATTCGCCATGCCGCGTTGGAAATTGCCGCATTTTCATGCTATCAACTCAAAAACTATGCGGCTTGCCGCAACTATTACCTGGAAATTCTCAAAGCCAATGCGAATAATCCGGCGATTCTCAACAACCTGGCGTATCTGCTGGCAGTAAAACTCCACGAAACGGCAAAGGCCCTGGTTTATGCCGAACGCTGCAATGCCTTGCTTGTTAAGCAGGCAGGCTCCGGCCGGTATGCCGCCAATGGCGATGTGCTCGATACGCTGGGATGGATACGCTTTTTAAATGGCGATCTTAGCGGTGCCGTCGACGCATTGGATCATAGCCTGCGGTACAATCCGCCGGCAACAGCGTACTATCACCTGGCAAGGGTACTGGTGGCCCAGAAAAATAAGGCGCGTGCGGTGGAAATTCTTAAAACGGGAATTAAACTAGCCGAAAGCACGCACGACCCGATTCTGCCCCGGGCGCAGGCTTTGCTGAAAAAAATCCATGGCTGACTTGTCCAGGAGTCTGTCAAGCCTGCAAATTGGGACGGATTGGTTTATCGGCCGTCATTTTTTCGGCAAGAGTCTGTTTTACGCTTGCCACAGGCGTAAAACCGGGTATAAAGATAGGTGTAGAGCATCGACTCTGTTCTGTTGTATGTGAGTTTCGTCTTGAGCCTTTTAAAGGGATACCATGACGCAGTCAAACGCGCTTGCCTTGGCCGGATCAACACCGGATCAAAATAGCCTTTCAACCGGCCCCAAGCTGGGTTATATCCTGCGCCGGTATAAGTGGCTGATTCTTGTCGGTACGTTGCTGGGACTGGTTGTCGGAGCAGCTTTGTTCCTGGCATTCAGACAGTATGACCCGCGGTGGACGGCGTACTCCATTTTTGAAGTGCGGCCCAATTTACCAAACCCCCTGAACTCCAGGCAAAATAATGGTTACGCCGTCGATGCCGGAGTCAGCCGATTTATCAACAGAGTC
>JAJZCT010000035.1 GCA_021828925.1 Planctomycetota bacterium | reverse complement strand
ATTGGCCTGCCGGTCTTGGCACTCACTACCGTGCCAAAAACTTTGAGGATAGGCCGAAGGGTGATGCGGTTGGCCTTCCCGGGACGCGTGGGAATATCCATGGTATACGCATACCCGTGACTTTGGGCGTCCACCAGAATTTCACCCGCAGGAGCCCCGTTCCAAACGAAGCGGCCGTTATAATCGGTTCGCATCGCATGGATCAGCGTACGATAGCCCCGCCAAGTATCGGTGTAGACCATGGCACCGGCAAGTGGAAGGCCCGCCAAATTGACGACCTGCCCCGTAAGCGTATGCGACGGCGAAAGCTGGAGTACGACAGGCTTTTGCCCTTTCGACACGCTGAAATGCATCAGCGCCGGGCCAAAGCCTTGCGCCGTCGCGGTCACCACCACGCCCCACCGGTTAGATTTGGCAGCAAAAGCGAACCGGCCGCGGGCATCCGTCATGATCGGAGGTAGCGCATTGCTGGGACTGCGATCTGGTCCCACCGCGACTGCGGCACCCGCAACCGGCTTTCCATCCGGGCCACGCACAACGCCCTGCACCATAATTCCGCGATGCAGGATAAACACCGCCGTGCCATTAAGAAGCTTTTTCAAATGGCTGAAGCTTTGTAACTCCACAATTCCATTTTGGAAACCAGGGGATGGCGCGAATACGTAGTGGTAATCCCACACACCGACACTGATAGACTGCATATATTTCACCGGCACGTCCGGGCAGCGCCAGACGCCACTGGCGTTTGTAAGCACTGTTTGCATGGACAGCATAGCGCTGGCTACAGGCAATTTTGAGGAGGAATGCCAAGACACCACAACGTGCGCCCCGGCAATAGGATTTCCCAGATCATCGTTCACACGCCCTGAAATGGTTTTTTGCGCTTGGGCGGGCGGTGCTGCCACCGTCGCCATCGCGGGCACGGTCTTAACCGCATGAACTCGCTTCGGCGCGGGGGCCGGTGGATCAGCGGGCTTCGCGGTTTTTACTAGCACCAGCTTCAACGGCGGAATTTTCAGCGGCACATCCGTCACACCGCCGGGGATGGGCGGTACGGTGAAGGTGCCTGCCACCCGGGCTACCACACCAGAATAAACGCCCGTCGCGCGGGGATGGCGTATGTGGACGGCGCTAAGGTAGATGCGATACGTTCCCGGCAACACATTATGAATGGCAAACGTATGATCCGGCCTGACGATGAAACCATAGCTTTGGGCGTGCAATTGCCACCACTTCTGGTTTGCCACCAGCAAGGCTCTTCCCTTAGGTGTCGCCGCAAAGGCTTTGAACCACGCCAGTTGCCGAGCCGGAGTTCCGTGTTTGACATTGGCAGGCATCGGCACAGGGCGCATCTTGGTCATCACGTCGCCGATCTGGAAATACCAGTTGCGTCGGCGGGCCAGGAATTTCGGAATATCTATTTGACCTTCGACCGTACGGCCTACGCGACCCACGATAATATGGTTCACATTACCCGGCTTTACCACCAGCGGCTGGGAGAATTCCTCGCTGCCCATGGCGGACGGCCCACCCGCCGGCTCTTGCGAGATCGCCATCGCAATGGACCCGGTCCCGGCAGGAATCCGGGGAACAGTAAATCGGCCCTGAGCGTCCGTTTTCACCGCGATTTGCCATTGAATACCGGGCGGAGCAACATTTGGTCCCACGTGCATGCTGATGTTTGCCTGTATGTTTCGATGGGGTGCGGGCTTGGTACCAAAAAGCAATTTGCCGCGGATGCTCGCCCACTTCTTGAGTTTCACTGTCGATAACCCATGTAGCGCCTTGCGCGTCAGCACCGTATAACCCATGTGGTCGTAAATCGCCAGCAGATACGGACCCTGTTGCGGCGTGAAGTGGACATGCCCGTGCGCGCCGACGTGGCTTTGAAAATCGCCCTGCAGCATAGACCACGTGCCAAAGCCGATGAACGCCACCTTACGTGCAGGTACCAGCACCGCCGTGGCACCTGCGGCGGGAGAGCCATCCGGATTCAGCACTGTAGTGGAAATACCATGCGCGGGCGTCAAAGCAAACTTCAGCGATATACTGTGTTTGTTGTTGTGAAACAGCCTGGAATCCGTGGGAAGATAGCCGTTGGCTACTATCCGAAGCGCGTAGCCAGCCCGCTGATTCGGCAGCGTGTAAATAAAACGGCTATTGCCGGCGACCGTTTTGGGATTCATTTGATCCCAGCTTATGTGCTGCGGAGCGGGCGGACTATTTGCTGCGGGGGCGAAAATGCAGCCACGGATAATCGTGAAGCGCTTGATCGGCTGTCCGGTCTTGGCGTTCACTACCGTACCATGAACGGTTACCGGTCGTCGCAGAGTAATAACATTGGGCTTTCCGGACTGAACGTGAACATCCATGGTGAACGGGTAGCCCCGCTCGTTAACATTCACGCCTATTTTGCCCGCCGGTGCGCCCCGCCAGACAAATCGTCCTTGGGTGTCCGTTCGCATATTATGCTTCAAGGTCCTGAACCCGCGCCACGTATCGACGTAGACATTGACGTCGGCAAGGGGAACGCCTTTTCTATTTACCACACGGCCCATGAGTTCATGCGGGGAAGTCAGGCTTATCGAAATAGTCCGGGGCTTATTGCGCATGGTGAATTCGGCAAGCGCGGCGCCAAAATGTTTCGCAGTCGCGGTCAGAATGACATTGTGCCCCGGCGTGGCGGCGAAGGAGAATCGTCCCTTGGAATCAGTGGTCATTGGCGACGGTATATTTTCGCCGAATCGCCATGGGGCGACAAGAACTCTGACCCCAGCCATTGGTTTCCCATCAGGGCCGCGCACCATACCATGCACCATAACGCCCGGCTTCAGGGCGAACGTCGCGCTTCCGCTGCGGAGCGGTGCCAGATTCTGAAATGTCTGCAAATGCAGCAGTTGCGAACCCCATACGTATTTGTAGTCCCATACCGCCACTGTAATGTTTTTGCAGCCCGTTGCCGGGACACCATCGTAGCGCCAAACACCAGCCGAATTCGTGAGAACAGTGATTGGGGACCAGTCAATCAAGGTGTGGGGTGATTTCTGTCGCGCCACTATCATCAGCCTGACATGGGCGCGTGGAACTGGCTTTCCCGCCTTGTCCACCACGTGGCCGGAAATGGCTATTCCGCGTGTCGCCGAAACGGCGTACCGGCGCGGTATTGTTTGCGGTTTTCCGTGATGCGGCATCCACATCAGCATCAGGTGGATGCGATTTCTCGGCAGGATCTGGACAAGAAACATGCTGTGTTGATTACGTGGCACCGGCAACGTCACCATTCCCGCCGCATCGGTGTATTGTGTCGTGGCAGCCTGGTCGTGGATAATGGCGTGAACTTTTACCCCCGCCAGCGGTTTGCCGGTTTGTTTGTCGGTAACAGTCAACGTCATGGTTTTTCGCGGTGCCGGAGCCGGTGCCGCGGCTGGTTTATTGTTGGGAGGCGAGGGTGGCAATGGAGGACTGGCTTGCAGGTGCAGCGCGGCACATGACGCGACGACCAATGCACCGCCGATTAGCATTCCAACAGCCAGCCTCACGGATATGGGGCGGCGGTTTTTGCGATCATCTAAAATTGCCGCGATGCGCCCTTGGAGTTCCGAGGGCCGGGCCATCGCCAAAGTTGCGGGCAGCGGCAGCGATAGCGACGCGGAATGCAAACTGCGAGCGATGGCCAATAAATTTTCCGCATAGTCTGTCGGTGCTGTTGCGCAACGCAGCACTGCGTCGTCGCAGGCCCGTTCACATTCACTGCGCAACCGCCGCCAGCCCCACCACACCAATGGATCCGGCCAATTCAGGGTGCAGGCAACCAGGCCGCAGAAGAGAGTGGCACAGTCCCATCGTGCCACATGGGACAGCTCATGGAGTAGAACAGTCCGCAATTTTTCACGCGGCCACGATTCTGCTGCGATTGGCAGCAGCACACACGGACGAAAAACCCCGTGTGCCAACGGAATACGCAGGTTTTCATCCAGTGCAATGCGGGTTGGCCGGTGCAGATTAAGCTCCCGGCAAATTTCTCCCGTCAGCTGCGCAATAGGGCCGGTCGAAATTGTTCTCGCCTGCGCCAGTCGCCGAGCTACACTCAAGTGGCCGATTAACCCGGCCAAACCAATAGCGACCACGCCAATCCCCCAAATCGCCAAAAGCAGCATTGGCCAGTGATTGGCCATTCCGTGCCATGTCATCGCGGCCAACCAGCCTGTCTTGGCGGTGGGGGCAGATGCCGCAGTGTCGCGGTGCGGGGCGACAATCGCCGGCGTCGCCGGTACAGCCACCACGTTGGGCGCTATGTGCAGTCGCGGCATGGCATGGCGATCAGCGGTTACGCCAACCGTTCCAACGGGAAGCGGACGAACGGCAGTGGCATGGACCGACAAGCTATGCAGACGCAACGCCGGCAAGTTCACCGGGGCAACGGCTGTAATCCGCGGCAGAATCGGAAGCCGGAGCGTGGGCACCACTGCCGAGAGTATGGGCAGCACCAGCACACCGGACAGGGCAATCGCCCATACCAGGTGCCGCGCCGCAGCCGAGGTTTTGCGCATAGCGGTAGTGATCAATCCGGCGGCGAACATCATTACAGCGCCCTTGATGAGAACATCACCAAGAATAGCAAGTAGTTCCAAGGACAATGAAGTTCCGGGAAAATCATTTGCGATCATGGCGTTTTCTCCTGGCACGAGCCTGGGCGATCATGTCCGACATTTCATCGAGTTGTTCATCTGACAAGGTGGCATCTGAACCAGCCAGCAGCGCCGCGACGGTTTTGGAGGCCGAGCTGTCAAAAAAAGTTTCAACGAGGCGTCGCAATGCCGACTTGCCGGCTTCGGTGCGTGCCTGTTGCGGCATGTAAATGAATTTCCCATCTTCGCAGCGATGCTGCACGTGTCCCTTTTCCTCCAGAATGCGCAGCAAAGCCCGCACCGCGGAGTAGCCAGGCGCGTCGGGAAGTGCCGCTCGGACCTGCGCTACCGTAGCCTGGCCACGGGCATAAATGACATCCATAATCTGCCGTTCGCGGCGACTTAAATGCGTGGTCGTGTGAGGCTTCATAGCACCCCCGGCATTGCAGAAAACATAACTATGCTAAAATTTTAGCACGGTAGACGGACGGTGTCAAGCCGTATCGCGCCATTGGTGCTGTGGGGCGTGGACATTCTTGCGGGGGTGTCGCAATAACGCTTGATCGCACCGTCTGGTCCAGCGGCAGCGGGGTGCGATCAAGGTGCGTTCCACCACCGGCAAAGCCGGCGGCTATGTGAAGTTCATCCGCACGGCCCTGTGACCCGGAAATATTGCCACGCGGCCGTTTACCGGTTGTATCCCCTGAACTCTTGCATTGGCGGGAGATCGCGTCTATGTTCACGGGTTGTTAAGGGGATGTTACGGGACAGATTTATGGCGGTTGAGTTTGTGATCGGTCGTGCGGGAACGGGCAAGACGCGATTTTGCGTTGATGCACTTTCCGCCGCGTCGCAAGCTGATCCGCTGGGGCCGCTGTTGCTGTGGGTTGTGCCGGAGCAGGGGACATTCATGTCCGAGCAACGGCTCGTTGCCAGTGCATCGCTGGCGGGAAGTTTTCGTATTCGGGTGGTGGGGTTTCGGCGACTGTGCCGCTTTCTTGCCGAGGAATTACACCTGCCGCTGGGGCCGGAACTCTCCCCGATAGGTCGGCAATTGCTGCTGGCACGGGCCGTACAGGGATGTCGGGAGAATCTGATCGCATATCGTCAGGTAGCGCATTTGCCGGGATTTCTGGCAACTCTGGATCGCACGCTTAGAGAAATCATGCAAGCCGGGAAAAGCGCCCAGGACTTGCGTGCAGCCGCAGAGCAAATGCGGTCGGCTACTGCGCAACGCGGCGATAATGTAGGGGCCGGGGTATTGGCCGATAAACTTCACGATTTAGCGTTGTTGCTGGAAAGCTGGGACAACGTCAGGCCCATTAACGCTATTGACGGGGAAATGCTGCCGGGGATTATTGAAAATGCTCTGGTGGATGACAGTAGACTTAAACATATAAGCATATATGTTGATGCTTTTAGCTCCATGAGCGTCATGGAAATTCGGCTTTTAGCTCTCCTGGCCAAATCCGTGCAACATATATTCATTACGCTGCTGGGTGATCCGGCCAGCCCGGTGTTTACCGATCCGTCGGCGGTGCCGGCACCTTTGGGCATTTTCCGCCGAACTCAGCGACTGTATCAGAGGCTCATGCGGCAATTTGAAAGAACCGGCGTAGCCGTGAACAAACCTGTATTTCTGCACACGCCCCACCGCCTTGCCCGCGCGGGCGGCCTGCTTCATTTGGAATCACAACTATTTACCAGCCGTCCGCACCGAACCCCATCCGTTCCTTCACGCGACGCCGTAACGCTGCTTTCCTGTACGTCACCAGAAGAGGAAGTGCTTTGCGCGGGGCGAAAAATCCGCCTCATGGTGGCAGGTGGAATGCGATATCGGGAGATCGGGGTAATCGTCAGCGATTTAGCTTTGTATGAGAAGTTGATCAATACCGTCTTCCCCAGTTTGCATATTCCCTTTTTTCTGGATGAACGCCAGGGTCTGAAATTTCATCCGCTGATGGAATTGTTACAGGCTCTCATGGCTCTGGTTCGCAATAATTTTGCCCGAGCGGATTTATTATCTCTGGTTAAAACATCTCTGACCGGTATCACCGCTTCCGATGCTTACAATCTCGAGAATTATTTGCTGGCGCACGGCATTGAGCGCGATACGCTGAAATCCGATTGGACATGGGAAGAATTGCCGACTGATAACGAATATGGCCAGCCCACGACGATGGAAGCGGAAATTCTAGGGTCGGTCAATGCCGCACGAAGCCAATTGCATCAGGCCCTGGGGCCATGGATCGCTCTTCATTCCGCGGTCCAGCAATTAAGACCTGTGGCGCACTATGCCCAGGCGCTTATCACATTACTTGAATCCATGCGGGTTGGGGCGGTGATGGAACACTGGATTGAGCAGGCAACAGTCCAGGGCGCTGTTGAACAGGCGCAAATCCACCAGCAAGTCTGGTCGCAGTGCAGGGAGATGCTCTATGAAATGACGCAGGTAACAGTGGAGCATACGCAAACGTCAGCGGAATTTTTCGAATTATTGCAAACCGTATTGGAAAATTTAACCTTGGGACTGATACCCCCGGCGGTGGACCAAGTCCTGATAAGTTCCGCGCAGCGCTCTCGTCATCCGGAATTAAAAGCGGTGTTGATCATGGGTGCCCTCGAAACCCTGATGCCTAAAGCAACCGCGGAAGATGGCATGATTAACGACACCGATCGACAACGCCTTGAGCCTATATTCGGTGATACCCTGAATGGCGATACCTCGCAGGAATTTGTAGAAGCGGCGTTCTTTGATTACGTCGCCATGACACGTCCCTCCGAACAATTATTGATCAGCTACCCCGCCGCCGACGCCCAGGGACGGAAGACGGCCCCCAGCGTGTATATCGCGCGTGTGCGGGATCTGTTTACGGATGTCCAAGTTCAACACATTGAATCCACAGACATACATTGGCCGGATTTTTCCGCGCTGGACGAATTGATCCGCTGGGTTTTGCTGGCCATGGAGGATGTCCGTTCGGGCCGACCTGAGGCAGCCAATGTGCTTTCCGTCCAGGCGGCGCAACAGTGGCTCAACGCACAGACGGACCCGGCGATTGTTCAACGCTGGCAACTTGCACTGGATTCGAAGAAACGCCGGCTTATCGAGCCTCTGCCACAAAACCTGGGCCGATTCGCATTACGGGCGCCCGTATTAAGCGTCAGTGAACTGGAAACTTATGCCGCATGCCCGCTGCAGCATTTCTACAGGTATACGCTGCGATTGCAGCAGCGCCCCGAATGGCAGGTCGATGCGCGCACTCTGGGCTTGATGTACCATCATGCCCTGGATCTGTTTTACCGTGCCGTCATCAAGGGCACGCTGGTTTGGCCGGACTGCTCGCGCGAAGATTTTGAGAGAACTCTGACGCAGGCCATTGCTGCCAGTACGGAGAATCTCTCCGCTCTTGCCATCGCCGATGCTTTGGAACTCAAGGCCATTGCCAAGCCTCTGCATCGTCAACTGGCGGTCATCCTGGAGGCGCAACGCCGCGCCGCACAGGGCAATAACTTTCGCCCCGTGGCCACAGAATTGCGGTTTGGTACTTTTTCCAACTCCGAGTCGGGCGCACCGGTTCTCCCAGCGGTCAATTTAGATGGTGCCGACACGGCGCTGGAACTGCGCGGCAAAATTGACCGTCTCGATCTTGACCCGGCGGGAAACGCCCTGCTGGTTGATTACAAATCCGGAGCGAAGAAATTCAATCTGGGGAAGTTTGTCCATGGCCTGGATTTACAGTTGGTGGCGTATCTGCTGGCCATACGTAATGCGGTTATCCTGAGTGCTGGGCCGCTGCATCCGATCGGCGCGTTTTATTATCCTTTGCGGCCCTCAGAAATCTCCGTTGAACCCGCCCCCGACGAACAGCCACTGAATGCCAATGATCCGGCCTATTATAAAACCTGCAAACCGGATGGCCCATTTGATAATGAGGCCATTACGGCGCTGGATTCTCGGGTGGAAGCCGGAAATTCCAGCGACTGGTTTAAGATTGCTCTCAAAAAAGACGGTGAACCTCACGCCAGTCGAAACGGAGGACTGGCTGATCCAGTATTTTCCGCCATGCTGGAATTTGGTTTAATCACAATGCGCTCAATTGCTCAAGGCATGCAGGAGGGAAATATCGCCCCGTCGCCTTACAAGATAGGAAAGTTAACCCCCTGTTCCACCTGTGAATTTAAAAGCATTTGTCCATTCCACCGGCAAGGCGGTCCCTACCGCAATCTTGATACCACCCGGGAATATGCCAATACCAAACTTGCTGCCGTGGCCCAAACTCTGAGCATGGAGTCCCAATGAACGATCCTGTTCATGCGACGAATCCAAAGGCGGCTCTTTCACTAACCGCCGCGCAGCAAGGCGCCATCGCCCATCGCCGGGGAGAAATGGTGGTTCTGGCGGGCGCAGGCTCCGGGAAAACGGCAACTTTGGCCCGGCGTTGTGCGCAGCTCGTAACATCTACGCCGGACGGCTGCGATGTACGTGAACTTCTCGTGCTGACATTCACCCGCGAAGCAGCCGATGAAATGCGTAGCCGCATCGCCCTTGTCCTGCGGGACGCTGCCGACAGCCAGACGGACTCTGAACTATTCCAACACCTGCATCAGCAGGCGGTCTCGGTGGATACCGCACAAATCAACACGTTTCACGGCTTCTGTAACTGGGCGGCCAAAACCTGGTTTATGTTCTGCCGGGTTGATCCAGGATTTACCTTGCTTAATGAGCATGAGTCCGCCATGCTTCAAACCGATGCCCTGCACGAGACCGCGCGGCAGTTCATGGCGGAGACCCACCCCCAGCATTCCGATTTTGTTGAAATATTTGATCTTTACGCAGGCGCGTCACCGGCTAAACTGGAAATGCTGGTCATGCCAGTTTTGCGTGTAATGCAGACCGTCGTAGATCCCGACGACTGGTGCGCGAAAGCCGCCGGCAGCGGAGATGCGGAGATCCAAGCGGTTCTCACCACTTTTATCCAACAAAAGGCGCATCGCCTGGAAGAACTGGCCCTCATGCTGGCGGCCAGCGCAGATGAAGCGCAATTGCTTCAGGCCGACGCCAAGAAATTAATGTACTGCGGACTTATTGAGGCAAGCGTGGCTGCTAAACAGGCGGCCGAAACATTAACTACCGCGGGTCCCGCCGAATGGACCCGGGCACGTGATTATTTGGCAAGCATAAAGTTTGCTGCACAGATTCGCCTGCGCGACAGCAAAGACACGGTACAAACAGAGCACTTCAGGGACGGGACGTACAAGCCACTAAAAGACGCTTTCATCCAATTATGCGACGAATTTGCCGGATCGGACATCGCGCACCTGCAATCGCTTGAAACGATCGGCCGCCGTCGTATTGGGGCATTTCTGGCGTTTGCCCAGGCTGCGCAACGACAGTATCAGCAGGTGAAAAAATGGCGACGCCAGTTGGATTATTCGGATCTGGAGCGCACACTTATCGCCGGCCTTTCCGAACCAGGCAACCCGCTGCAAAGCCTCATGCATCAGCGATTTCGTCATATTCTGGTAGATGAATATCAGGATATCAACCCCGTGCAGCAGCGGCTCATTGAACTGCTCTACCGTGGCGATAATGGCACGAACGGATTAAAGCCCGGTTCTTTATTTGGTGTAGGGGATGTGCTGCAAAGCATTTATGGGTTCCGTGGCAGTGAGCCGCAGATACTTTATGATATGGCCGCAAATCTAAGAACGGCGGGACAAGCCAACAAAATCATTACCATGCGGGAAAATTACCGCACCCTGCCGCCTTTGGTGGATGCCTTGAATGCCATCATTGCACCTATGCTAAAGATGGTGCAGCGCGATTCGTCGGCCTCAGCGATCAATATGGCGGAACTCGCCGAACTGCATCATGGCCGGTCGCCGGCAGCATCAGGCTGCTTTCCAGGAATTCCTGTGGAACTGCACGTCTTAACGACGACATCACGCGAAGATTCCCACACCAACGCCGAGGCCGGTGAAGGCGGCAGCGAAGCTGATACGAATGACGGTGATCCATTCAACGAAATGCAGGCGGATGAACTGGAAGCCACGCGAATCGGGCAACTCATTACCGAGCTGCTACAAAGTTCGCGCAAGGTCGGCACGGAATTACGGCCGCTGGAGTTAAAAGATATCGCCATCCTTTTACGCGCGCCAAGCCAACGGGCACCGCATTATGTGCGAACGCTGGGCGCTATGGGCATTTTAGCGAACGCCGCCCTGACGACCGGCTTTTTTGAATCCAGTGAAGTGCTGGAGGTACTGGATATTTTGCGGGTGCTGGATAATCCAAAACAGGATATCGCCTTGGCGAGCGTGTTAATCGGGCCGATTGGCGGATGTACCGCGGCTGATCTGGCCTATGTCCGCAAGAATGTAACCGGCCACGTCCCCTTTCATCAGGCCGTAATCGACTTCGGCCAGACAAACCATACCGACGCCGCGGCCTCCGCACTGGCCAGGAAAATAACGCACACCATGACCAGGCTGGAACAGTGGCGGTCAGCCATACGCGCTGAAACACTGGTCAACGCCTTATCTCGAATCATGCAGGAAGCGGGTTTGCTCAATCAGGCCGCCGCCATGGTCGGCGGTCGCCAGCGCCTGGCTAATTTACGCCTGCTGCAACAACGGGCCATGGAGTTTTCAGGCTTTGAATTACAGAGCCTGTCCCGCTTCGTCAACTTTTTTGAGCGTTTGCGTGAAGAGCGCGACTTGGGTGAAGCCGCACCGCCTGCGGGCAATGCGGTGCGAATCATGTCCATCCATGGCAGTAAGGGGCTGGAATTCCCCGTCGTTTTTGTGGCGGGTCTGGGAACGGCATTTAATAAGCGTGATCTTCAACAACAACTGCTGGTAGACCGGGACAAAGGCATCGGGATTAAGGTCTTGGATGCCAATGGAATCTTGGTGCAGGATTCGCCGGGCCGCAGGGTGCTGGCCGAAGAAAAATTAGGAAAACTCCTTCAGGAAGAAGCACGCCTGCTTTACGTAGCCATGACTCGTGCCCGAGACCAACTGATTCTCATCGGGAGAATGGCGGAATCCACCATGAAAACATGGTCGCAAATTCGTTTGCCCGGGGCAGAGAACCAGAAAGAACGGACCCCGGCATTAAAGCCCCCCGCTTGCCCGCTAGGGTGGCTGGGGCCTATTTTCAGTCAATACTCAAACTCGCAGACTTCCGATGCGGCCGGCCCGCTGCTGATACTGCATGTAATACCCGAAAGCTCACTGAATTCGGCAGAAAATAATCGCACCGACAGTCTTGCACCCACGGTTCCTGCGGGAGATGTTACCGATGCGAGCGTGACTCACGCGCAAGCAGGGAGCCCTCAGGCCCAGGCCTTACACGCTGTGTTCAATCGTATCACACAGCCCTACGCCTATGAGGGGCTAACGCGCATGGCCGCTGTTGCCAGCGTAAGTCGACTTAAAGCCATGCGTAACAGCGACATAGACTCGCCCGCCTTTATCCTCGACGCGCCGCCCAGTGCGCATTTGGAATTAACTGCGGATAACTCGGGTATACAGCGCGGGCTGATTATGCATCGTGTCGTGCAGCGCCTGGATTTTCAGCGCACCACGGAAGACACATTAGGCCTCGCGTTAGCGGATCTGGTAACGCAGGGCCATTTAACTCAAGAGGAATTAGCGTTGGTTGATCAGCCCGGGCTGCTCTGGCTTTTCAGCACCGCACTGGGAAAACGCATGCGTCAGGCTGCGAAACAATCATCCCGCAATCACCAGTTGCTGCGGGAATTAAATTTTCTCTGGTCCGTGCCCGCGACACAGGCGGCCGGCCTGAACCCGGCCGCACTGACCGGTTCAGGTGTTAAGCCAAT
>JAJZCT010000034.1 GCA_021828925.1 Planctomycetota bacterium | reverse complement strand
CGCCAGATGCAGCGCCGCCGCTGCGGAACCGCCATTGCCAGCGGTCAGTAATTTTTTTCCGCTTAATAGCGCGGAGGTTACCAGTTCGCTGATCGCTATGATTCGTTCCACTTGCGCAGAAAGGTCTGGTTATTAACAGCCAGCGCGGCGCTGCTATCCAGGAAGCTCACGATGTCGTGCTGCACCTGATCTTGGAATACGTTGAGAAATATTGTGATTAGCCGGGGCCGGGGCTTGGCACACAAGTGACGGTGTCAGGTCGGCCCGCAGATCGACGGCCGTGAGGATGTCAACATAATTGAACCTGTAATTGAACCTGTAAAATGCCCCCGCCGGTTCTTGTGTCGCTTCTGTGGTGCTTGGTATTGCGGTAACTGTTCACGGGCTTGCGGGTAGTTTGGACTCTTGGCGAGCCTGAGCCGAAGTAAAGTGCCACAGCTTCCGGAAGAAAAATAGGGCGAATGAATCTCTCGATAAGTTTGGCATAAATTTGAGTAATGCGCCTCTGCTTTCCGATGATAGGAGCGTGTTCAAGGATTGGTCAAAGCGACATGGCTGTACGCACCGAACAAGCCTGTCAGCGGCGCAGTGTGCTTGAATTCCTGCATCAAGCCTTCAGTAACCACTTCGCGGGACGGCCAATGCCTTCACTTCTTCCCACAAGCTCGGGAACGGTTAACCAAAGTTAATGCCACTCGCCTGATTGGCGGAGCGTTTCAGCGCCGCTGTCGCAGGATTACACGCTGGCAAGCTCTTCGGGGGCGTCTTCGGGGAGTTCTGTGACCATGCCGCTTTGTGTCGGCGCACTGGAAAAGCTTTGGCCGTGGCGCGCCAATATGGCTTCAGAGGCGCTATGCGGGCCGGACAGCGATTCACGGCTGGCTTCTTCCAGAGATTTGCCCGCCGGTTCTTTAATGAATAACGCGGTGAGAATCAGACCAATAACTGACATGCCCGCTGAAAGTAACATGCCGCCGCCAAAACCCAGTTTGGCTAAAATGCCGTTGAGGAACAGCACGCCGAGAAAGGCACCAAACTTGGCGATGCCGGAGGATATGCCGTGGCCGGTGGTGCGCAGATTGACGGGAAATAATTCCGCCGCCAGGACAAATGTTGTCACATTAGGCCCGAATTCTGAGAAGAAGTAGCTTAACCCGAAAACGGTGATAAACGCTGCCGCATTATGCGACAGCGCCGGCACAAGTCCCAGCACCAGGAACATCAAGGTCATCAGCGCAAAACCCATCATCTGAATAAATTTGCGCCCAAGTTTATCGCTGAACATAAATGCCAGGACATATCCCGGAACGGCAAACAAGCCAAAGATGATCACATTCCATGCGACGGTAGTAATCATGGAAGCATGGGGGGCGACAGAACTAATAATGGCCGGCATGCCAATGGTGTTGCCGTAGTACGCGTAATCAAAAACAAACCAGCATCCTGCGGTACCCAGAAGCGTCAGGGCGTATTTGCTCAACGGCTCGCGTACAACATTGGTGGTTGCGCCGCCGGAACGGGCCAGGCCGTCGGTGTAATTGGCCATGTCTTTGGCGGCCTTTGAGGTATTGCCTTTGGCGCGGGCCTGCCAACGTGGAGACTCCGGCATCGCCCGTCGCAACAGGATCACTCCCGCCGCCGGCAACGCGCCGAGTCCCAGGGCGATGCGCCAGGCCAGATCATGATTTACACCTGCGGCCAAAAGCGTCAGGATAACAATGGGACCGGCCAGAAAGCCGATCGCCTGGCATGAAAATACCATGCCCACCATTTTGCCGCGGTCTTGCCGATTGGCGTATTCGCTCATGATGACTGCGGACAGCGGATAATCCCCGCCGATGCCCAGCCCCATGATCACGCGCCACAGCACCAACTGCCATATCCCGAATGAAAATGCGCTTCCCAGCGCCCCGATGGTCATCAGGATGGCTTCTAAGCCATACACACTTTTGCGGCCGATACGATCCGCCAGCGTGCCAAACAGTATGGCCCCAATAAATGTTGCAAAAAGCGAACATGAAGTGATTAGTCCGATTTCCGTGGGGCCGGCCTTCCAACTCTCATTGGCCAGGCCCACAGCGGTTCCGATGATGGCCAGGTCGTAGGCGGAGGTAAAAAACCCCATGCCGGCGGTGATGATGGCGCGCAGGTGAAAGCCACTGAATTTTACTTCATTGAGGGCTTCGGTAACCTCACGGGCGTGAACGGTATTATTCACTGCGGCTGCCATGATCTATTTCTCCGCTTCATAAGCATTCACCTGCGGGCCGCGCCAAACAACAACACGGCTCAACCGCTTCTTATGTTCATGGAGAATTATAGAAACTCTAACCCTGTGTTAGTATGAGCATTGTGTTAAGATTGGGTTAAGATTTTATTCGCAAATATAAATATGAAGCAAAAATTTGCTTTTTATCGGACGTCCATGCCATTTGGCCAAGGGCGATCGAGAATCGACCCCCGCCGCACGTGCCGCGAGCGGACGTTTAAGCATTGCCGGGCCGCACGCCGCGGAATAATGCTCCCAGCGTAAAGCGCCCCGGTCCCATAAGAAACATCGCCACAACAATCACCAGCAGGCACAAAGGATATTCGCAGCCGTTGTTCATGACATTGAAGCCGTGACCATGGGTAACCCATGTCGCCACCATCATGTTAATCGCCAATGGAATAGCGATAATGCGCAAACCCGTGCCGATCAGAAAGATCAGTCCGCCAAAAAATTCAGCGCAGGCGCTAAGCACCGCACTGACCCAAGGCATGGGAATGCCCATGGAAACCATCGCGCCATGCCAGCCCTTTAGTCCCGGCCCGCCAAAAGCACCAAAGAGTTTCTGCGAACCATGATATAAAAAAATGGTCGCGATGATCAGTCTGATCAACAGCAGCGCAATATCCTGTGCCGGTGTGGTGGATCGATTAGAATTCGCCATAAAGTCTCCTGAATTTTCAATTACAAATCGTCAGTTTCAACTGGAGAACCAACACCAATTAGTTTAATGCTATACTTTATCCTCTTGATAGTCAAATCCAATGGCCCAGCGGACCCTCCAGATGATCTAACAGATCACGCAGCGAGCATTGTTGCCTGACCGTAGCGGCGTGTCGTGAATGGTCGCTAACAATCTTACAGCAACCCGGCCCCCAAAAGTGCCTTGGTCAAAACGTCGCGATTGGCATCGGCCATTTCGCACAGCGGCAGTCGCATTTCGCCCGTGTCGCGACCCAGTAAGGCCATCGCGGTTTTTACGGGAATCGGATTGGTTTCAATGAACAGGGCTTTGCATAGTGCAAAAAGTTTGTGGTGAATGCTGCGGGCTAACGCGAAATCATTGGCGTTCACCGCATCTACCAGACTTCGCACGTGTCCGGGCACAATATTGCTGGCTACACTGATTACACCTCTGGCACCCACCGCCATCATCGGCAAGGTCATGGAATCATCACCGGAAAGCACGGTCAGGCCTGCGGCGGCGGCTTCGGTGGTTAAGTCGATATTTCCCGCAGCGTCTTTTACGGCGACAATATTTTTGAAATCTTTGACCAAGCGCACCATCGTGCCGACCGTCATGGTTATTCCCGTACGGCCGGGGATGTTGTAGAGCACAATGGGAATATCCGTCGCCTGGGCCACGGCTTGGAAATGGCGATACAGCCCTTCCTGTGTGGGCTTGTTGTAATAGGGATTGACCATCAGGGCGGCGTCGGCACCGGCGGATTTGGCAAATTGTGTCAGTTCAATGGCTTCATCGGTGCTGTTGGAGCCGGTGCCGGCCAGCACCTTCAGGCCTGTGCCGCGCGCCGCTTTGACGGCAATCTCAATAACTTGCTTGTGCTCTGAGTGTGATAGCGTGGGAGATTCTCCGGTCGTGCCCACGGGAACAATGCCCTGCAACTTGTGCTGGGCTTGAAAGGCGATCTGTTTTTCATACGCGGCAACATCAAAAGTATTGTTGCGAAAAGGGGTGATCAACGCGGTAAAGGTGCCATGAAACATGTGTCGAACTCCATCTTAAACTAGTTTCAGTCCATGCCGCTGATGGCGATTTTCATGCGGGCCACAGCTTCTCGCAGGCCGATGAATATGCCGCGGCTTACAATGGCGTGGCCAATGTGCAATTCACTTAAGTGCGGCAGGCGGGCAATGGCCTGCACGTTGGTATAATTCAGGCCGTGGCCGGCGTTAAGCTGCATGCCGGAATTCAAAATTTCCTCGCCGGCCGCCCGCACGCGTTCAAGTTCTTTCTCACGTTCTGCGCCCGCTGGTGCCAAGGCATAAGGCCCGGTGTGCAATTCACAAATGGCAAAGCCGGCCTGTTTTGCTGCATGGACTTGTCGCAAATCGGCATCAATAAACGCACTGCATCTTACGCCCGCGGTGCTAAGTTTTTCCACTACAGCGGAAAGGGCTGGAGTATTGGCGGCCACATCCAGGCCGCCCTCCGTGGTTACTTCCGTGCGCTTCTCGGGGACCAAAGTCGCCATCGCCGGTTTAATGCGCAGGGCGATTGCCACAATTTCCTGCAGCGCCGCCATTTCCAGATTCAGGGGTACTTGAACCGTTTGTCGCAGCAGTTCCACATCCCGATCCTGAATGTGCCGCCGATCTTCCCGCAGGTGCACGGTAATTAAATCGGCTCCGCCTAATTCAGCTTCCACCGCGGCCCACATGGGGTCTGGCTCAGTTCCCTGCCGCGCCTGCCGCAGCGTTGCCACGTGATCAATATTGACGCCAAGTCGGGCCATCGATTATTCCATTCCTCATACCGGCCTGGCCGATCTACCCGTCGGCGGCCAAGCCCCTTATTTTATCCGTTTGGCGGCCGCTTGGCATCTGATGAGTGATTTTTTTATTCAAAGGTGTCTATAATGCCCGGTATATGTATGGTTTCTGTCAGGCGAAATATAGATGAAGTCCAGCCGCACGCGATTTAAGGAATTCCGGCAAAAACTCCGCCAGGGATTGTTAAAAGGTGATCGACTTGTAGACCCTGATGCACCACGGGTTGATCCGCCGGCATCGCAAGGCGGCCGGCATTCCATGGGTGGCCCCACGGGCGAAAAGCATACGTTTAAATATTCCAAGCGACATTTGTTGGGGCAATATCGGGTTATGCTGCGGGGATATTATGGTTCTGTCACAGCATTAATGGTTGTGGCGATTGTCAGTTCGGTTGTTGCGCTCACGCCGCCCTATGTGCTGAAATTGGCCATTGATTATGTTTTTGTACGTAAGCCGCTGCCGATTACGCAGCATTTACCGCCTGGCGGTTTGCGACATTGGTTTTCGGATTCGCCATCGCACGGGCTGCTGGCACTGGTGTTGGCGCTGATTGCCGCGGAAATTATCGGCGTGAGTATTTCCTGGATTCGCGTGCTGGCGGCGCAGAAATTGAATTATCGCCTGGCGGCGTCCCTGCGGCAGCGTTTGCATGAGCATTTGGCGCGCTTGCCGTTATCGCAATTGGCCGAGTATCGCACGGGCGGCATCATCAGCCGGGTGATGAGCGATACGGATCAGGTGGTGGGGGGTGTGCAGAATGCGATTGTTAATCCGGTGGGTGCGATATTTCGGATGATCTGCATTCTGCTGATTCTTGTTGCCACCAACTGGAAGCTCTTCGCGGTTGCCGCGGCACTGATTCCCCCGGTGGTGGTGATTCACTTTTTAATATTTCGCCGCCTGCGTCCGATGTGGCGAAATATTCAGGATGACCGGGGCATTCTGTCATCGCGGGTGAGCGATTTATTTGCGGGCATCCGGGTGGTGCGCAGTTTTCGGCGTGAGCGCAGTGAACATAAGGAATTTGGGGCGCGGCAATACTTACTGGTACGCAAGCAATATTTCACTTCTATTCTGGGTCGGCTGCTGGCCACGGGATGGTCGATTTTCGTACCGGCTATCGGCATTGTCATTATCTGGTATGGTGGCGAACTGGTGCTGCAAGGGAAACTCAAAGTGGGTGATCTGGTGATGTTTGAAACCTACAGCTTGATGCTGCTGGGACCTATTACGCAAATGATTGATTCCCTGCAAAATCTCCAGCAGAATCTCGGTTCATTGGACCGCGTATGCGATGTGCTCAATCAACCGCCCGATATGCCGGACCGGGAAAACGCGGTCGCTGTGGTCGAGCCGCTGGGCCATATTAAGCTCTGCGATATTTCATTTGGTTATAAACCTGATCAGACGGTGATTGATCATATCACGCTGGATATCCCGGCCGGGTCAACCTTGGCGGTGGTGGGGCCTTCCGGCAGCGGAAAAACCACGCTGGTGAATTTAATTGCCAGATTTTATGATGTCGCCTCCGGAGCCATTCTCCTGGACGGTGTGGACATACAGGATATTCGCCTGGCGGATTATCGGCGGCAATTTGCCATGGTGTTGCAGGATGTGTATCTCTTTGACGGCACGATCATGGAAAACATCGGCTTTGGGCGGCGCAATGCCAATGAAGCGGACATTATGGATGCCGCCAAAAAGGCCAATGCCCATGAATTTATCATGGCCATGGACAACGGTTATCAAACCCCGGTGGGGGAGCGGGGAAATAAACTTTCCGGCGGCCAGAAACAGCGCATCAGCATTGCCCGGGCCATTCTGGCTGATCCGCGTATTCTGGTGCTTGATGAGGCTACCAGTTCGCTTGACACGCAATCGGAGAAACTCATCCAGCAATCGCTTAATGAGTTGATGCGCAACCGCACCACAATCGTCATTGCCCATCGCTTAAGCACGATTATGGATGCGGATTCCATTGCCGTGCTGGTGGAAGGCAAAATTGTCGAGCAAGGCACGCACGAGCAACTGCTGGATAACCATGGCATATATCACATGATGTTTACGCAGCAGTTTGAGCGCCACCGCGACCCTGCTCTGGAACGCATTGAATGGGAAAAAGTTCTCTAGTAGCCTTTCCGAGTAATCGCAATCCCGGCCATTGCTCGGACAGGCTCCTGGGTATGTTATAATTGGGGGCAAGGAAAAATGTTCCGGGATGGACGCAGTATCCATTCGTTGTTCGATCGGGAGATTCGTGATGGCTGGTTTTGGACTTTTGGCGGTGTCGCAGACCTGGACAGCGGGAATTGTCGGCGGCGGTGTTGCGGTTCTGGTGGTGGTCTGGTTCGCCTTACGATATTGGATCGCTACCACGCAGGATCCCAATATTAAAGACATCCCCACGCCCACCATCGACCGGCTCAATGAGCAGGCGCTGGAACACATGGACATGGATCCGGAAGTTCAGGCGGCTTTGGCGGACAGTGAACCAGCGCCCGATGATCTGCTTGATTTTGTACCCAAGGATAAAACGCCTGCCGCCGGGCCTGAAGGTCAATCGCCTAAGGCCAGCTAGCGCCTCTGAAGTTTGTGACAATGACTGTATTGCCCAAAATAAATTATAAAGAACCGGCCACGGGGTCTGACGAAGCCAGCCAGGGAGCTTTATCCGCGGTTGCAGGTTCTCATCTTACGGTGTCGGAATCGCAGGAACTTGTGATTGCGATAAAACGTACTGCTCGCGACATCGGGTTTGATCTGGTGGGAATCGCCGATATTCAGCCCTCACCACATAGCGATTACATTGCCGAGTTTTTTGCCCTTGGCCGCCATGGCACAATGGATTATCTGTCCCGCATGGCGCAAGCTAAAATCGATATTCGCACGCATCTTCCCTGGGCGGCCAGTGCGGTGTGTGTGGCGATGAGCTATCATCACAGCCCGGGCGAAGTACCGGCGCAGATCTCGGATGTGTCAGCCAATGGTACGGCAACTGGCCTATCGCGGGGGGTAATGGTGGATCATACGGATGCCTCTGGAAACCGCGTCCCGGCGGTTCGGCAGCCGAAAGCAAGAATCGCGTCTTATACCGCAGGCCGGGACTATCACCGCATTTTTACAGGCTTACTGCAAAAACTTGAACGGGCCGTTCGGACGTTGATGGATGGAGATATTACTGCGCGTGCATACGTGGATACGGGGCCGTGCCTGGAGCGGGAATTGGCCGTCCGCGCCGGATTAGGGTGGATTGGGAAAAACACGATGATGATTCATCCGCGGCATGGCTCGTGGTTTCTGCTGGGGGAGCTTTATTTATCCGTACCGCTGCCGGCTGATCCGCCGGTTCCGGATCGCTGCGGCACCTGCACCCGCTGCCTTACCGCATGTCCCACACAGGCTCTTACGCCGTATCGCATGGACGCTAATAAATGTATCAGCTATCTCACCTTGGAAACTCGTGGGGATATTCCTGAGGAATTTCACGCCCCTATGCGCGACGCGGGTTATATGATTGGCTGCGATATCTGCCAGAGCGTTTGTCCATTTAATCGCCGGCCCCTGGGTGCCAGTCATCCTGATTTTCAGCCGCGTGGATTTTCCGGAACTGTTTCCCCGCAGACGGTTTTGCACTGGACTGAGCATGATTGGGATCAGGCGACACGGGGCCGCGCGTTTCGCCGGGCGAAATTCAACATGTGGCAACGCAACGCCGCCATTCTGCTGGGAACCGGTCTGAGCAATGGCGGGGTTGCGACGGGGGCGTCGGGTCATGGAGCACCGTGGCGATAAGCCGGTGGTGGGTTGGCGGCATTGGATCAACCACCGGATTATCATCCGGTGCTCGCGGAGCGCAAGGCCGCGTATAATCGCAGCCGCTTTTGCGGTGTGGCGGTGGCTGGAGAATTTGCTTGAGAACGGTTTTGCATTGGTTCAGGCGGGATTTTCGTGTGCGGGACAACACCGCACTTGCGGCGGCGTGCCGATTGGGAGATTCGGTTGTCGGAGTATTTTGTGTTGATGCGCGATGGTTTACCGCATCAGCGGGGAAGACCGGGGCGTATCAGGCGGCATTTTGGCTTCAATCGCTTCGGGAACTTTCCGCGGCGCTGGCTGAATTAAATATTCCGCTGAAAATCCTTACCACTGGAAATCCCGTTCAGGCGATCCTGGCGCTGGCGAAGAGCTTAAATGTTGGAACGATCACGCTTAATAAAGAATATGAACCTGCGCAAATTGCACAGGATCAACGCCTTCTGCGTGAAGCAAAAAATATGGGCATTGACATAAAGAGCTTTAAAGACGGCGTAATATTTGAGGCTTTCGAAATCCTCACCGGCACCGAGAATCCGTATACCATTTTTTCACCCTACAAGCGCGCGTGGCTGGCAAAACTGGGGCAGTCGGCTTTGCAAACGGCCGGGTTGCCCGTTAAATCGGGCGTTATGTCCCTTGCTTCCGATTCGATACCCGATCCCGAATCTTTGGGTTATCCCGCGGTGACATTACCAATCGCCCCGGGCGAATGCGCGGGTGCTGCGTTGTTGCAAACATTTATGGAAAGCAAGATGGGGCTTTATCACAAAGAGCGAGATATTCCCGCCAGGCCCGGCGTATCGCAACTTTCAGCTCATCTTGCGGCCGGGACGGTATCCATCCGGCAATGCGTTGCCGCGGCGGTGAATCAGGGTGGCCTGACCGGTAGCGGCGGGGCGGCGACGTGGCTTTCTGAATTGATCTGGCGCGAATTTTATCGCATGGTTCTCTTTCATTATCCGCACACATGTCATAGCGCGTTTCAGAAAAAATATGAGCATCTGACATGGGAGACTAGGCCGGAACTGATTACCGCGTGGTGCAAGGCCCGCACCGGATATCCGATTGTGGATGCCGCCATGAGGCAGATTCAGCAGACCGGTTGGATGCATAATCGCCTGCGGATGATCGCGGCCATGTTTCTCACCAAAGATTTGGACACGCATTGGCGCATCGGAGAGCGACACTTTATGCAATGGCTGATGGATTATGATCAGGCCAGCAATGTTGGCGGTTGGCAATGGAGCGCCGGCACGGGCACCGATGCGGCACCGTATTTTCGCGTGATGAATCCGATTCTCCAAGCCCAAAGATTTGACCCTGCAGGCACATTTGTAAAGCGTTTTATTCCCGAATTAGCCAAGGTGCCGAAGGATTTTATTCATACCCCCTGGGAAATGCCGCCGCTGTTGCAAGGGCAGTGCGGTTGCATCGTCGGGGAGGATTATCCCGCCCCCATCGTGGATCATGCGACCGCCCGCATCCACGCCATCGCCAAGTTTCGGACGTGACGCCGACATTTGGGAAATCCGCCGGTGCTCCTCCATACCTGCGTCGTTTCCACCGGCTACTGGAACCGACATAGGATATAAATCGACCAGTAACGAGCACATGGCCGCTTCAAATTGGTTGCCATCAAGCGGCTGGTCGAGCGCCGTGGTTATTGGCCGAAGTAGAGGATCTCGTATTTGGACAGACATACACCACCTGCAATCTATACGCGCAGCTAAGGGCGCTATGGGTTCCACTGAGCTTTCAGCGTTCGCGCCGAGTCCCGAGCATCCATCGGTACATAATATCGCACCTGATCTGCAGAACCTCGCGTGGTAACAGGGCGAAGACGTTCCATAATCGTCGAAATTTCCTTCGGTTTTCCATCTTGATCCGTCTGTATGCGAATTGCATTGCGCGAGCTTTGCTGGTCATTTTCCTTTTCCGGAAAGTAAGGCTGGTGATACTTTGCTTTTACCTGATCCTTAAGGCAATGGGTTTCCATACTCGTGTAGCGGTCCCGGTCAATGCTGACATAATTGTACAACGGATCACGGAAGATTTTCGCGGGCGTTGCGGCCATAACTATTTCTTCTCAGCTAATTCAGTCAAGCCACGAATCGCAGGGCTAATTTGGCGGCCGCCCGGACATCAGTTCCGTCTGGCGGGATCCCCTTAAATTCGCAAGTTTTGCTTTTGGCCTCGTCCCAATTTTTGGTCTGCAGATAAAAATATGCTGCCGTTGCTGCGTACTCCAGTTCCCTTACATCCTTGCTGAGCAGTTCGCTGGCTTGGGATTTGAAAGGACAAATTTCCGCAACCGCCCTGCGGCCATATTCTTCTGCCTCGAATTCAGCTAAGGACGTTGCGGCCTCCTCGCTTAATTGGTAAGAATAAGAAAATCCCATCTGCTGATTTGGCTCTGCTTTCTCTATAAGTAATCCCCCGGCAACCATTTGATCGGTCAGGGCCGCAACATCCTGCGAATATGGACCGTAATGGTGCAGCGTAAATTCCGCATCCAAGGATTTGCACCCTGCCGTCTGCAGCAGATAAACTACTTTCTGCATACGCTTCGGGGATCTAAGTTCGCTCCCGGGAGCCCATTGAATCAGTTTGGCCAGATAATAAGCTTCCATATTCATGCACCCATTTTTTACGTTTCGCTAATTTATTTTGCCCGGGGCACCCAAAAACCTCTACCCCATACTCATCGTTTCCGAAAATAACACGCACGCGGCTGTCAGCCCATAAGAACCTGTAGGGCTGCGGCTTTGACAGAGTCCTATTTTCTATTCCTGTATCTGCGCGTCGCGGCCGGTTCATTTGGTCCGGCATCCTTAAATTATATGCGGCAACATGACCGGAACATGGCGCATTGATTCCTAAGTCCGAAGTCGCAATAATGCGATGTAAGCTGCGGTAAGGTATATTCCGCTGGTATAATATCGTTATACTTTGTATAACTTGGAGATTGTTGGAGTCATGGCCTTCGCAAAGCGGCGATTACTTGGACAGGCCTTGGATAAACTTCCAAAGCGGATTCGTGCCCGGCCCTTCACGGTCGGGCAGAATCGCCAGATGGCTTAAAAAGTCCGTAAGTGAGTTTGCGGCTCCCCAGGAGATTAGGGTGTTATTCAAATTCCTGTGCTTAAATGATGATGCCTCGGGTATGCCGTATTTTGCTGAAGCTCTGGTGATCGCCGCTGCCCTCGCAGCCGTCGGAGCTTGCGGCGCTGCGCAAAGCGCTCCGCTTGCTCCGTCATCAGTGAACCGGCCCGCCGCCAATTCTGCTGATGCGGTCACGTCACAGCCTTCCAGCATCGAACTGCTTTCAGCGGGCAGCGCGCAAAGTCCCGCGCCGATGGCCGCGCCGATGACCTCGGTTCCGGCAGCCCGCCCTGCTCCCGGTTCTTTTGCTCAGTTTGCGCAAAATCTGTTGACGCGTGATACGCTTACGGGCAGCTGGTGGGGCTTACGTAGTAATCTCGGTGCCCACGGCATCACGCCTTTGATCACGTTGCTGCAGGCTGCAAGTGAAAATTTCTCCGGCGGCATCCGTACCAATCGCATTGACTGGCGCTACCGCCTGGATGTATCACTGACCATGGACACCAAGAGGCTCTTTGGATGGAAAGGGGGAACGGGGTTTGTTGATTTCATGGCCCACGGCGGGCAGAACCCGGCCAATGATCTGGTGGGCGAGTTGCAAGCCATCAGTGCCATTGACCAGAACCCCGCCACGCGGCTGGATCAGATCTGGTATCGTCAGAATTTGTTGGATAAAGCCCTTTGGTTTAAGCTTGGCAGAATTGATACCACGTATGACTTCGACCACATTCGTGACGCCCAGGTTTTCCTGAACGGAAGTTTTGGCTTTTCACCGTCCA
>JAJZCT010000033.1 GCA_021828925.1 Planctomycetota bacterium | reverse complement strand
TGTCCCTTGCCGAGGATCCCACGTTTGAACCCTGGAGAATTCAGGCCCAGCGCTTTGGTCTGGTGGGCAGTATTACCGCCCCATTTAAAACCCGGGGCGGCCAGCAGGGATTCCTAAGCATGTATCGCACGACGGACATTCCATTTCCCGAAGGAGCGGCCAACCAGTTGCAGCAGTTGGCCCGAGATATTGGCGGTGCCTTAGACCGCATCCACGCCCAGCGAGAATTGCGGCGTTTACATTCCTACGAAGACGCGCTGGACACAGTTAACCAAATGCTGCTTAAAAATCCCGCACCCGAGGTGATTTTTCGGCTGCTGGTAGAAACGATCGTGAACCATACCGATGCACCGATTGCCTACGTGCGGCTTATTGATCCGCAGACCCAGCTTGCCGAGATCGTAAGCCATTGCGGCAAAGACGCCGAACGCGTGCTAAAAACCCAATGGTCGATCAGCCTCCCTGGCCCCTTGGGTAAAGGCGTAACTGGCACAGTGTATCGCACGGGCCGGGAATTTGTCGTACCCGATGCCTTATCGCACAAGGATTTTGCGCACTGGCGGGAATTCTTAAAAGCTCTGAAGTTGCGGGGAGCGGCGGGCTTTCCGATTGGCGAACGAGATAAAAAACCCGAGGCGGTGCTTTTTGTCGGGAGTCGGCAATCCAGCTACTTCAGCCGCCCCATTGTGAAACTCCTTGGCCGGTTAGCCGGCAACGCTTCTTTGGCGCTTTCCAGCTACCGCCAGCGCGAGCGACTGGAATATTTGAGCGTTCATGATTCGCTTACCGACTTGCCTAACCGCGCGTATTTTGAGCAGGCGATTACCGAATCTCTCAGCCGGGCAGACCGGTACAATCGGCAAATGGCGATTGGCATACTGGACATCGACGGGTTTAAAGAAATCAATGATACCCTCGGACACGCCGTCGGCGATGAACTGTTACGCGCCGTTTCCCAGCGCTTGGCGGTCACAATGCGGAAGGGTGATGTGGTTGCGCGCATCGGCGGGGATGAATTCGGACTGATTTTCAGCCTCGCGGAAGCTGCGGATTTGGGCATAGCTGTCGAGCGTTTGCTGCGGACGCTTGATGAACCGGTAATTCGGCACGGCCAGAATATTACCATCAACGTCCGCATGGGATTCACGATTTATCCCATTGACCGCACGGACCGGGATACATTGCTGCGGCATGCCGATGCGGTTTTATACTCCGCCAAAGAAAGTGGTGCCCGCTTTGAAGTGTTCCAAAGCGCCATCGCCGAAAAAGTGGAACAGCGTTTTCGTGCCCGACAAAATTTCCCCGTCGCGGTAAAGGATGGGAAAATACAATTTTTCCTCCAGCCACAGGCCAATATGCGCCTGGGAAAACTCGACGGCGTGGAGATGCTGGCTCGCTGGCGCGAAGGCGATAAATGGCTCTCTCCAGCAACGTTTATGCCAGTCATTGAAAATGATCCAGCACTGATATGTCTGCTGGGAGGGTTGGCGATCCGAGAAGCGGTGCGGCTGCGGCAACGCCTTTTAGCCCAGGGATTGGATTTGCGCATCAGCGTGAATATCGGATCACGTCATCTGCTGCACCCCAGTTTCCTCATGGATTTGGATGCAGCTTTAGCCGACTGCCCCGATCCGTCCTTCCTTACACTGGAAATTACCGAAGTCACCGCGCTGACGGATATGCCGCTGGCAGTCCAGCGGCTTGAAGCCATCGGCATACGCCGCATTTCCACCAGCCTGGACGACTTCGGAACCGGTCACGCCTCTTTACTGTACGCCGCATCACTGCCGGTGAAGGAACTCAAGCTTGGGCAGGAATTTATGCGCGGACTATTAGTCAAAAACGCCCATGCTTCGGTGACGATTTCCGCGCTGCATTTTGCGGAACTCTCCCACACTCGCCTTCTTGCCGAAGGTGTTGAGACACGTGAACAACTGGCGTATTGGCTGCGACTGGGCGGCGAGAATATCCAGGGATATTTCTTAGGCCGCCCTATGGAGGAAAGCCAGTTTATGGCCTGGGCCGGGAACTTAAAACTCTCGAAGCAGTCCCTGCCGCCGCGCTATACACCTGAGGACCTGCAACTTTTGTCGAGGCATGTATCGGTTACGGAGCGGATTATGAGGCTGCGTGAAATGCGGGCCGCCGGGATCCCCGATCCATTACCGATGGATATACCACCGCTCGAGAGCTGTCCCACTGGAATTTGGATTGAGCAGCGCCGGGCCGCCTATGGCCATCTCCCAGAGTTCACAGCCATGGATAAAGCCCATCTGAAGCGCCATGAGATTTTAGCCCAGGTCCAGCACGACACCTCGTTGGAACTCCTGGAAGAATGGGGCCAGGTCATGCACTCCCTGATCCTGGCAATTGACCAGGACTTAGTCCGTATTCATTGAACTTCAGAAACGCATCGAGCCGGGTGACCCACTCGGACATTTTCGTGGGGATGTGCCGGCCGACCTGATTTTCAGCGTAATCCAGGAACATGGAGACAATACGTTCCAGTTCTTTGAAGTAATCCTTGCCGAAACGCCTGTTGAGTTTCAATCGTTCATCATCCGGGACAAATCCTTTGGTGATGAATTCACGCAGTGTTTGCGTCGCCCAGATGCGAAACTCCGTGGCTTTGGCGCTGCTGACGCGGTAGCCGACGGAGATGATGGCATCGCAACTTTTCAAACCTGCGGTAAAGGCGTACTATATGCCTTGGAATTGGTCTTTGAACCACTGAATGTGGAGAATGCTGTATGAAGCTTGAAGATGTCATGGTATTGCAACCTCCGGAGCTTAACGCTTCCGAAAATATTTTTTTACCGGCCGTGCTTTCCGGTTTGGGAAGCACGCTGGTGCATCTGTTTCGATCCGTGGGCGGCAATGTCCGCACCATGCAATATCCGGAAGAACGCCGGGAAGATAAGCCCGTTCTGGAACAGGGCATGGATGTGCAGCGCTATCGCGGGGTGCACCGGCTGAACCGTGATGAGCAAAATCGCGTAAAATGCGTGGCCTGTTACATGTGCGCCACGGCTTGCCCGGCACATTGCATTCATATTGTCGGCGATGCCGCACCGGATTCCTGGCCGGACCGTGAAAAATATCCAATTAAATTCGATATTGATGAGCTGCGCTGCATCTATTGCGGCATGTGCGAGGAAGCCTGCCCCGTCGATGCCATTGAACTGACGTATGAGTACGACATTGTCGGCCTGACCCGCGAAGAGATGGTTTTCGACAAGCAAAAGCTCCTGGCGATGTACGACCAAACCATTAAACGTCGGCCAATGTAAAAAATATTTTCTAATTCGCGAATAACAAGTTGTTATCGGAAATTATTTCCCTTGAAATTGTCCCCAGTGCTTCGATGAGCTTTGGTTGATCCCCTCCGGCGGGTAGAATAACAGATTGAAACGGCTGCGATCGGGACAACGGGCGGCGATTTCAGATACAGGTACCGCGCGATGGTACGGTCTTGATTATTGGGCTATGAGGCGGCGGCGCGGGGCCGCCCGCAAAGATATATGTGGTTACAAAAAAAGAGTTTGCGTCGGATGGCAGTAGCCGAAGACGCCTCCCCACGGCAGCGAATCTGGAAGGATATTTCAGGCCCGCAATGGACGTTCATGATCCTTACAGCCCTGTGCTTTGCCGTGCTGTTGGTGCTGGAATTGATTCCCAACACCAAGCCGGTCTGGCTTGGAACTAAAGCTCCGACGACTATTTTATCGCCTGTGACATTCAGTATTCCGGATCAGGCCAAATTCCAGGCTCTGCGACTGCAGGCCCGCCTGCATACTAATCCCGTGCTTAAACTTAACGATCGGCATAAGCTTCTGGAAATTATCGGCACAGAGCTTAACAGCCTGCCCTATGATGTCGCGGCTATAAAATCACCAGCAAGTCTTTCCGAACCCCTGCGAACCCGATTTCCCCACATGACCGCCAATGCCTTAAAATATCTGCATAGCATTATCCAAGACAATGAATTTCCGCAATATTCCAAGCAGATCAAACTCTTGGTTAGTGAACTCAAACAGCGCCCGGTGATCGATCAGAAAACGCTGGAAACCATTGCCAAAACGCCATCCATCAATATCATCGTGCGCACCAGAAACAACAATAAGGTCCAGCAAACAAGAATAAAGCTGAATGAATTGGGCGTATTGGATTCGCGCGGACGAGGGTTCCGCCCGATGGTGGAGCAATGTCTACCCGAATCCTTGTGGGACACCGTTTCAGCATTCCTGGCGGCCAAGAACAGGCCCACATTTATTCTTGATCGCCCCGCCATGGCCAAATTGGCCTCCGCCAATGAAGCCGCTATTACCATGCCGCAAAGGATCTTCCATCGGGGCCAAGTCTTGGTTCACGCCGGGGAAATTATCACGCCGGGAATTCGCACCAACCTGCACGTCGCGTATCGCGTCTGGCGCAGACATCTGGCCAAACGCCATCCCTGGGCACTATTGGAGCATCTGCTGGGCCTGTACATGCTCACCGCCGTAGTGTGCCTTATCGGGGCGGTTTATATCGGATTTCGGATCAGGGAACCGGGTTTTCGCAGAGCCTCGGCCCCCGCCATTTTACTCTTGACATGTGCTGCCGCAGCTAAACTCACACTGGTAGCGGGGCTGCCGGGCTGGATTTACCTGCTGGGAATGGCACCGATGTTACTGGCGGCTCTGATTTTCGTAATCGCCTACGATCAGCGCTTTGCCCTGGGCCTCACCACACTTAACGCCCTGTTGGTAACGGTTGTGGCCGGACAAGACTTATCTTTTTTTATTGCGGCCTTTGCCACCTCCGCCACTCTCATTTTTAGCCTCCATGAAATCCGCACCCGCACCCAACTTATTCGCGTGGGTCTGCTGGCGGCATTGGTCGCCGGGGCTGCCGTCCTGGGATTTGGCTTTTCACATACGCCGCTGACTCAAGCGGTACCCTTGGATTGGCTCTATGCGGCCCGGCAACCCGGCACCGGGATTTTATTAGACCAGGCTATCGGCGCGGGTAGTGCCGTTTTCGCCGCCATATTTATCATGCTTGGCTTGCTGCCTCTCGTAGAAAAGTTTTTTGGTTTGACCACGGCTATGACGCTGCTGGAACTTTCTGATACAAATCAACCACTTCTGCGACGCTTGGCCATGGAAGCCCCCGGCACGTTCAGCCATTCGCTGGTGTTGGGTTCGATGGCTGAAGCTGCGGCACGGGAACTGGGGGCCAACAGCCTGTTGTGCCGCGTAGGAGCCTATTACCACGACATCGGAAAACTTCTTAAACCCGGCTATTTCATGGAGAACATGAACGCCGGCCAGAACCGTCACGAAAAACTCTCTCCGGCCATGAGCCTGCTAATTGTCGTCGGACATGTTAAAGATGGCTTGGAATTGGCGCGGGAATATCGCTTGCCGCTGGCCGTGCGGGATTTTATCGCCGAACATCACGGCACAACCATCGTTGAATATTTCTTCCATGCCGCCCGGGAAAAGCAGACGCGAGAAGCACTCACCGGCGGTCTGGCGTCGCAAGTACACGATACTGAATTCCGGTATCCCGGCCCCAAGCCGCGCAGCAAGGAGACGGCCATCCTGATGATCTGCGACGGCTCAGAAGGAATGATTCGTTCTATGCCGGAACCTACGGCGGCTAAAATTGAGGGCGCGGTGCATCAAATGATTACCAAGCGACTCATGGATGGCCAATTTGACCAGTGTAATGTCACGCTTTCGGAATTGACGATCATTGAACAGTCGCTGGTTCGCACGCTGGTTGGTGCTTATCATGGCCGCATGCCGTATCCCAAGACGCTTGCCATCTCCAGGCCGGCATAAGGAGACGGCATGAGCATTCATATAGAAATACTGCCGCCGACCGATCGCCGCACCAGCAAAGCGGTGCCATCAAAAATGCGATTGTGGATTAGCGCGTGTGCTCAAACGGCCGCTCGCCTGGCAGGTGTAACAACCGGCATGTGGGTTATTCACCTCGTGAATGACAAACGCATGATTCACTATCATCAGCAGACCATGAACCTGGCCACCGTCACGGATGTGCTCACGTTTAACTATACCGACACGCATATCCCCGATGCTCCCTTGGATATTGAAACCATTATCTGCGTGGATGAGGCCCAACGGCAGGCCACACTACAGAATCATCGGCCCGAACTGGAAATGTTGCTTTACGCCATCCACAGCCTGTTGCACTGCGTCGGCTATGACGATCTAACAAACGCAAAGGCCCGGCGCATGCACCGCAAAGAAGATTCGCTACTTCGCCAAATGGCCCTGCCCGCCGTGTATTACACCCAAGCCCCTAAGGCCATCAGGACCAAGGGACCGCACAAGACCACGGCGAGTGCAAAAGTTTCCGCCAACCCCAAAAAAGCTCGCAGCAAAGGGAGCCTACGATGAATTGGCCTATGCTGATTATCGGGGTATCTTTAGCGGGCACGTTACCGGCGTCCACACTGGCGTATGCCCTGCGCACGATGTCGCGCGTCACGTTGGAAAAAGAATTAATTAAGCGCGGTCGGCAGGCCGGATTGGATCAGCTCAATGATCAGCGCGAAAATCTCGCCTTAACCGCTTCCATTACGCGCATCGCTTTTAATGTTTCTCTGGCCGCCGCCACATTGTACGCCTTCAGCGGCACCACCGTGCCCGACCAGTCGCCCTTGCGATTTTTTGCCGCAGCGGCACTGGCCTGTGTGCTGTTACTGATTTTTTCCGTGGCGATTCCTAACGCCTGGGCCATCTATGGCGGAGAAAATCTCATCGCCGCAAGCTGGCCTGTCCTGCGCGTCGTCAGCGTTCTGGTTGCTCCGCTGGTGGATTTCCTGAGGCTCTTTGACGAACTGGTCCGCCGGCTGGCCGGTATCGACCCGCGGCAGCACGCCGATGAGGAAGTGGCTGAAACCACCGAAGAAATTCTTGCCGCCGTCTCTGAAGGCACCGCTGAGGGCGCTGTGGATGACGATCAAAGGAAAATGATCGAAGGCATTATCAGTTTCCGTGATTTACAGGTCGGGCAAATCATGATGCCCCGCACCGATATGATCACCATCAGTGTGAATGATTCTCTGGAAAAAATTCGCGACAGAATTTTACGTGACGGGCTTTCCCGTCTGCCGGTGCATGACGGCAATCTGGATAATATTGTCGGGATTCTTTACGCCAAAGATCTGCTGCAGTTCCTGGGAAACTCGCCCGCGGATGCCGACACGCTGGAAATTCGCAAACTTATGCGGCCGCCGCTTTTTGTTCCGCATTCTAAACCCCTGCGTGATCTGTTGCGGCAATTCCGGGCTCAAAGAGTCCATATCGCCATTGTGCTCGATGAATTCGGAGGCACCGCCGGCCTGATTACCAGCGAAGACATCCTTGAAGAAATTGTCGGAGACATCGCCGATGAATATGAAAAGTCACCCGCCTCGCAAATCCGCCGCGTTGATGACCGCACTGTGGAAGTTGACGGCCGCGCCAACATTACCGATTTAAACCGTGAACTGGATTGCCATCTTCCGGAAAATCAGGATTATCAGACCATCAGCGGCTTGGTCATTCACGAACTTGGCACCATCCCCGGCAAGGGTGCTGCGGTCACGATTGAAGATATCACCGTCACAGTCACCGAATGCGACGTGCGGCGAATTAAAAAAGTCGTTCTCAAGTTGCCCCAGCAAGCTGAATCTTCAGCGCAGGCCGCTACGCCGGAAACTCAGTCGATCTGAATATTTTTCTTTTCACGGACGGATGTATGGCAGGTTAAATCCCGAAGTATGCGGCTCCAACGTGTGGAACTTTTTCAGTATGATGATATCTTTGGCAAGTTGATCAGTTAAACTGCGGAAAAAGGAACATCATGGCCCGTGAAAAAGCAAGCAAACGTCACACCCGCAAAGAAGCCTCCGCGCCCCGGATTAAGCCGGCCGCCCCACCGCGACCCGACCCGGCGGCCCTGGACATCGTGATTTGGCCCGATCCCATACTGACCCGACGGGCTGATGATGTCGGAACAATTGATTCCTGGCTCCTGCAGGTTGTTGAACGCATGAAGCAACTTATGGAGTCCCATGAAGGCGTGGGCCTCGCGGCACCGCAGGTGGGCTTATCGCTGCGACTTTTTGTGATGGCGGAAAAAGCCAAAGCCGACCAGGCCGTTGCCGTGATCAATCCCGTGCTGGAACTGGATTCTCAAACTGAACAAGCCGAGGAGGGCTGCCTGTCTCTTCCGGGAATTCGCGGCCAAGTCATGCGGGCCAAAAAAATTACGCTGACCGGCTATGATCTTAAGGGCGATCCAATTTCGATGCCTCTGGAAGGATTCCCCGCGCGCATAGCACAACATGAAAATGATCACCTCGATGGCGTCCTGATCATCTCCCGAATGCCCCCATCAGCACGAATTGCCCTTGGTAAAAAACTGCGCGAATTGAGAACCCGCTCCTGAACCGACTGTCCGGCCGGTGCCGGCGACATAGGGATTATGAATCTTCCCGTTCCGCCGGGGCCAGTATTATCGCCGGACAAAATCGGGTTTAAGTTGCACAAACATCTGTTCAAACGAGCGGTATATCGCGTCGCCGATCGTGAGGCGGTGTTCAAGGGACAGCTTGTGATAATCTTGCAGCGTCCGGCCGTCATAATGCCCCATCCAACCGCAGGCGATGCTGCGCGAAGCAAAAGAAAGTGCCGCTCCTGAGCGGCGGAGCAGGATAACGGAAACGTTTCTTCAATGACCACGGGTTTACCTACCGCGCAGCGATGCAGCACATCCATGGCCTGATTGAGATCTTTGGATTGGGGGTAAATGTGAATGCTGATAAAACTCACATGCGGTGCGATCACGCGCGGTATAAAACCTGAAATCCATCCCCATTTGGGTATCCATGGTAACAGGCCGACGGTAATCAAAGTTTTTTTGTCACGTGAACGAATGGCACGGGTCATGGCATTAATCCAACGGACAGCCAATTCAGGGCGCTCGGCATGACCGGGATTTAGTGTGATAAATTGCAGAAAATCGTACCCGCCGAAGGAACTTTTCGGCTGCCATTGCCCGGGCTTTTGCCGGGAACCGGGAACAACGGGGTCGTTGATCAGATCATAGCAAAATACCGCGTGGCTTCGGGCACAAGTTGCGGCGATCGTGCGCCAGAAATTTTCCTGCGCACTCCAGCGCTGCCGGTCGTTCATGACACTGTACCATTTTGGCGTGTCGGAAACGCGGTAACAACCCAAACCCGTGAGATCAAGATGGAGTCGATTTGTTTCCGCCAGGCGCAACAGCCGCAACAGCAATTTGAACGACACTGGATTGGGTTTATCCGGAGCGAGCATAAATTTTCCATATTGCAGAGACACGCGAACCACATTGGCACCCAGGCGGCGCATGTTGCGGAAATCCCGTGCCACGGTGGACCAGTGGTGAACCCAGAAATCCTCAATAAGCCGGCCATGACTGCCGTAATTAAAGCCCCAAGGATAAAAGGCCTTCCGCGAAGGCAGCCTTTCAAAGCCGCGGTGATTGGGAGCCACGGCAATGCGCTGCTGAGGCTGGGAATCCAGCGCATGTTTCGAAGCGGCCACCACCAAGCTCGGCATGAAAGCGCACAGAACGCCGGCACAGACAAGTTCCAGGCAATAGGGAACCGGAAAAAAAGAATGTTTATGCGGCGTGGTCATTATGAGTTTCCTGATCACTCGGAAGAAATAATAGACCTTTCAGCGCCTTCGGTATTTCGGCCGCCTTGGTCACGACGTGACCTCTTTGAGGGATTCGGCTTCCATCATTCCACGCGGTCCATATTCTGAGGGCCGCCTCGGCGCATAGCAACCATTTTTCGACATCGACACTCACTTACCGCGCGTAGCGGATCCGCCTTTTGGCGGATTGGCACGCAACACAAAGAGTGTTTGAATAAAATGACCGTCATTGATGCGATCAATAATGCGGACTTTACGATGGGTCTGCCGGGCGATGGCGGAAACCTGCCCCGCATAGACGCCTTCGTCCCGCGTGAGGATATAGAGACGATGCGGATTGTGTTCGGCGATGGTGGTAAGTTGGGCAGGCGTTTTCATAGGCAGAATTTCATCGGCATAATATAACACCCCCAGCCACATCCGGTCCCCCATGAGCGTGTAGATCCGATGGCCATGAACCACCTTCATCATCTGCCGGGTTTCCGCGCGATAGCGGCTAATCTGATAGCCCTTGCCATCCATGTAAGCCCAGTTCATCGCCAACATAAACAGCCATCCCGCTAGCGCATAAATCCAAAACGCGCGATCAAACTGCCGCCCAAATTCCCATCGCCATAGCACCACTCCCATCGCTATGACCAGCAATGCCACTGCCCCCCAGCCAAAAGGGCTTAAAGCCGCCAATCCCGGCTTAAGCAGCGAAGCCGCCTGCATGGCCGTCCAATGGCCGGTAAAATTCAGAGACGGATGATGGGCCAGCATGACCACGGGTATGAGAACTAAAACCAGCACCCCCGCGCCCACAAACATGACACTTTGCGCCGCCAGAAGAAATTTCGCCGGTGGTTCCAGCTCCAGATTTTTTCTCAGACGAACAAATTCCTGCCAGACTGCGGCAATCAGCAGAGCCGCAAATGGGAAATTCTGCAGGGCATAGCGCTGCTTTTTTTGCGCCGGAATGGTTAGTAAAATCAGGCCCAGCACCAGAACAATCCAGAACATCCACCGACTGCGCCGCTCCTGCGGCGTCGGGGGCGGATCCGATTGTGTGGGCAAAAACGGTAATGCCAGGCCGGCGATAAGCGGCGGGGTCCAGGGAAATACCCACGCGATCATCGCCAGATAATACCAGCGCGTATCCGGCAGCACGCTGACATAGCGGCGAAATTGGCGCGTCCAGATATGCCACGCACTTCCGCCATATTCACTGTGATACCGTATCGTCACGGCAATAAGCCACGGGGAGAAAACCGCAATGGAAACGACCAACGCCAAAAGAATGCCCAGCCAACACCGACTGTTTTTACGGTGCTCCCACAGCAGCCAGAAACCGAAAGGCACCAGCACATACATCGGCGGCACCGGCCCCTTGCTTAATACAGCCAGCCCCAACGCCACGCCACCCAATCCGGACCAAACCCACCAGCGCTTGGGATATTCAGCCGCCGCCAGCAACCCCAGAAAGCCCAGCGTGGTAAAGGCTGTCCCGTAAATATCATAAGACGCCATGCGAGCCTGTCGGATAAACACCACCATGGAGGCTAAGGCAATGGCCGCAAACAACCCCAAACGCCGATCGCGCGAGGTAACACACCCTATCCCATACGTGGCCCAGCAGGTGACCAAGCCCAACACCACCGAAGGCAGGCGAACCACCCAAAGATTGTCGGTATGAAACAGCATGGCCAGGCCGGCAGGTATCCACACCGGCAGCGGCGGCTTTTCCAGCCGCGGCATACCGCCTAGCGTGGGAATCAGCCAATGGCCGTCACGGTACGCCTCGCGGATGGGCACCAGATTAAACAACTCCATCATCGCTGTGGCCTGCCCGTGACCCAATAGTTCTAGAAACAGCGGCAGCGCAAACGCAGTGATAATCGCCAAAGCGCCCCAGTGCGGAATATTCCAATCCGCGGCAGGTGCCATATCGCCGACAGTGCCGATGGAGCCATGGTTGGAACTGGGATTTGTTTCGTTCATGCCGGCCCAATGTGATCATGCGAATGTCTTAGTTGCAGCAAGGGCTTGCCCGGGCGCCCACGCCAAACCTGCAGCCCGTGACGGATTTCCCGCACGGTATACACGGGCTTACGCTGGGCTTCAAAATAGACGCGTGAAATAAGCTCGGCCAGCAGTCCGGTGGAAAAAAACATCAGCGCCATCATAAACAGCATGGCACCCAGAATCAGCAGCGGCCCGTGCGTCGTAAGAATGCTGTAACCACGAATTTTTTCATAGATTAAAAACAGGCCGATCAAAAAAGATCCCGCCAGAGAAATTAATCCGATCTTCCCAAATAAATGCAGCGGCCGCGTGAGATAGCTGTTAAGAAATTTAATGGTCAGCAGGTCCAGCATCACGCGAAACGTCCGGCCAATGCCATAGTTGGACGGGCGGTAAGGCGCGTTAATATTTTTGATGGGCACTTCGGCGATGGTGGCACCGGCCATGGCCGCCAATGCGGGGATAAAGCGGTGCGAATCACCATACAGGTTCAGATGCTCTATAAGATCGCGGCGGTAGGCTTTAAACGTGGTGCCAAAATCATGAATCTCCACACCGGATATTTTCCGGATCAGCCAATTGGCGGTTTTGCTGGGTATACGCCTTAGAAACAGGCCATCCGCCCGCCGTTGTCGCCATCCGGAAACGACATCAAAGCCCTCATCAATTTTGGCAATGAATTTCGGAATTTCATCCGGGTCATGCTGCAAATCCCCGTCCATGGCGATAATGATTTCCCCGCGGGCATGATCAAACCCGGCCGCCAGCGCCGGCGTTTGTCCAAAGTTTCGCCGCAACCGAATGACCAGCACATGCTCGTCTCCCTGCCCCAGGCTGCATAGCTTGTCATAGGTTGCATCGGAACTGCCGTCATCGATGAAAATAATTTCATAAGGCTTTCCCAAAGCCGCTAAATTACGCGTCAGGGCGACGTAA
>JAJZCT010000032.1 GCA_021828925.1 Planctomycetota bacterium | reverse complement strand
GGCTGTCGTGGATCGTGACGGACAGGAAGTGCCGCCGGACACCGGAGGATATCTGGTGATCCGTAAACCCGTGCCGAGCATGTTGCGCACGGTGTATAGGGATGATGAGCGTTTTAAGAAACAGTATTACAGTGATATTCCCCCCTATTATTTCACCGGTGATGGCGCGCGGCGGGATAAAGACGGGTACTTCTGGGTCATGGGCCGCGTGGATGATGTCGTCAATGTTGCGGGACATCGGTTAGGCACCATGGAAGTTGAAAGCGCGCTGGTGGCCCACAGCAAAGTGGCTGAAGCGGCCGTGGTTGGCCGCCCCGATGAACTGAAGGGGCAGGCCCTGTGTGCGTTTGTCACCGTCAAGGCGGGAATTGCCACCGATGACGCCCTGAAACAGGAATTAAAAGCCTGGGTGGCCAAGGAAATTGGTGCTATTGCCCGTCCCGATGAAGTGCGTTTCACCGAGGCCTTGCCAAAAACTCGCTCCGGCAAGATCATGCGACGCCTGCTGCGGGACATCGCCGCCGGGAAACAAGCCGTGGGCGACACCAGCACGCTGGAAGACTATTCGGTTTTAGCCAAGTTGCGCGAAGACCAGGAATAAACTGCAATGCTCATCAGCCTTATTTCTGCGATGACGCCGGATCATGTGATTGGGTGGAAAGGACAACTTCCGTGGCATGTGCCGGAAGATCTTCAGCACTTCAAACGCCTTACCACCGGCCACACTGTTTTAATGGGTCGCAAAACCTTTGACTCCCTCGGCAGGCCGCTGCCCAAGCGCCGCAATCTGATACTTAGCCGGAATATTCCATCCCCGATTCCGGCGGGCACGCAATGGTTTACTCAACTTCCAGAGGCCCTTGCCGCAGCCGAGGATTCCGGTGAACAGGAATTATTCGTTGTCGGCGGTGCGGAAATATATGCCTTGGCGATCCCTTTGGCCGATCGCATGTACATCAGCATCATAAAACTCGATACGCCGGCGATCGGCGATACTTGGTTTCCGAAATGGAATGAAGATGAATGGCGGGTAGCCGAATGCCGCCAGTCACAGGGAGTAGACTTTTTGACGTATTATCGAATTCGGAATATCCCGCTGCGCAACAGCGTCACGCCTGCCCAGAAGCCCAGCGTTTGACCAATTTCCTGGCACGGGCATAATGAACGAGGAGCGTGTCCGAGTAATCGCCGGCTACGGCTCGCTGATCGGCGCTGCGAACAGGAGTTTCACATGGCCAAGGAATATTCGCCCTTCACGCCGGGCGTGCCCGTGCCCATTGAATTTTTCGTGGATTTCTATTTGCAATCAGCGCCCCATCCGACTGCGGACTAGGCGGTGCTTCGAAGCCTTGCGATGCAGGATGCTCGCTATTATTTTAACTCGGAGATCACAATTTGATCCGAAGATTCGCCGCAATCATGCTGGTCGGCACAATCGTATTGAGTGCGATGATGCTTATGCTGGACGTCAGGGGCATGGGCCGACCCCAGCGGCCTGTCACGCGCCGATTACCGCCCTTGCCGCCGCTGCGTTATCCCATTTCCGCCCTGCCCCCCATTCGCGGGTTTTCAATGCAGTTGAATAATCCCCACGGGCTGTCCGGATATTTGCACGCCATCGCGAAGCTGCGGTCCATGGGCTGCACCTGGATTAATTTTGTTATTAACGCCCGGCAGCATGATGTTCATGCGGATAATATTCATATCGATCCGAAAGTTTCATTGACACCCCTGCAGATCCATGAGGTACTTCTGGCGGCCCATCATCTGGGTATCCATACCATGCTCATGCCCATAGTTCTTTTGAATCATGCCACCGGCAACGATTGGCGCGGCGTCATAAAACCCAAAAGCTGGAATCTCTGGTTTGCCCGCTATCGCGCCTACATTCTGGCTGCCGCCACATGGGCCCAGCAGGCCCACGTGACAATTTTCTGCGTCGGCAGTGAGTTACTTTCCACAGAACCCTTTAACACACAATGGCTCCGCATTATTCGCCTGGTGCGGCAGCGCTTTTCTGGAAAACTTACGTACAGCGCGAATTGGGACCATTATCAATATGTCCATTTCTGGCCCCAGCTTAATTACATCGGCATGAATTCCTATTACGATCTTTCCGATTCCAAGGATCCTTCCATTGCTGAAGTGGTGGCCCACTGGCAGCGCATTAAACATCGCATTTTGACATTCGCCGCACGGGAACGAAAGCCGGTGCTGTTTACCGAAATCGGTTGGGATAATCTCAACAACACATTGGCTAAGCCATGGGATTATGTTGGCACGGGCCTGATAAATCCGCACAATCAGGTCATTGCTTATCAGGCGTTTATACGAGTCTGGCGGAAATTACCCGCAAGCTCTTTTGTGGGTGCCTTTATCTGGGAATGGCTTCCCGGCTGTAAACCAACCGACTACGGAGCCTATTCACCACAAGGCGAACCCGTACTACCGCTGATCCGCCACTGGATTTCGGGCCAATAGCCCCACCGGCAGAACGCGTATGTTTTCGGGCAGATTATTTTCAAGGGTTTCTGCTAAGCCGTCGGCTTGGGCGGGTTGATCGGTGAGGATAAAGAGTGTTGAGCCGCTGCCGCTGAGGTGTACGGGGCGACCAACTAACGCTGTGATTTTATCGCGTAAGGCGCGCAGAGCGGGCGTAACGGAAAATGCGGGGGCTTCGAGATCATTGCGAATTACAGCACTAATCTCCGCGGCACTTAACTGCGATATTTCCTGCCAGAGGATCGTCTTACTATCCACGGCCGCCGGTTGATTATCAAATTCCTGATAAACATCTTTGGTGCTTGTGCCATAGGGCGGAATGATTAACACAGCAAACAAGAGGCGGCGAAATGGCAGCGGTTCGATAATTTCGCCGCGCCCGCGGCACACCGCGGATTGCCCGTAAATAAAAAACGGCACATCACTGCCCAGCGCGGCCGCAAGCTTTGACAATTCTGCCGTGGAAATGGGAATATTCCACAATTGTTTCAGGGCCAGCAAGGTGGTTGCGGCATCAGAACTTCCGCCGCCTAAACCCCCACCGGCGGGAATCAGTTTATGAAGACAAATCTGTGCATGGGCGGCCACGCCAGCGGCTCGGGCCAACGCCAGCGCGGCGCGACCCACGAGATTTTTTTCCGGCTCATTGGAAAGCTCCGCCGCCAGTCCGGAGAGTTGCAGGGTCAGCGTTTGCGCTTTGTGGAAGGTCAGCGTATCGTAAAGGGAAATGGGCACAAACCAGGATTCAATATCATGAAATCCATCAGGCCGACGGGGAAATATCCGCAAGCCCAGATTCAATTTTGCCGGGGCGCGAAATGTCAATACATCGCCGGCCGGTGTTGCCGGTGCTGCGCCCCTTTCATTAAACTGATCTGTTGCCAAATTGTTATGTACCATGTTTATAAATTCCGGATTTTCTAACGCGGGCAGCGCCTAACTTTCCAAGGCACTATCAATGGCTTTGAGTTCACCGGCTGTAAACTTGCGATTGCTAAGAGCCTGGACGTTCTCCTGAATTTGCGACACCCGGCTGGCTCCAATCAGTGCGGAGGTTACGCTCGCGTCGCGGAGCACCCAGACCAGAGACATCTGGGCCAGACTCTGGCCACGCGCTAAAGCAATATCATTAAGTTTTCTGATACGACTTTGCAATTGCGGGGTAATTTTGTCCGCCTTGAGGAAGCTGTAGGATTTCGCGGCGCGCGAGTCTTCGGGAATTTCCTTAAGATATTTATTGGTTAATAAGCCTTGGGCCAACGGGCAGAATGCAATGGCTCCGACCCCATGTTCACCCAGCACATCCAGCAATTCGCTTTCAACCCAGCGTTCCAGCATGGAATAGCGGGGCTGATGAATCAGACACGGCGTACCCAGTGATTTTAAAATGGCAAATGCCTGTCGGGCCTCGGCGGGCTTGTAGTTAGACACGGCCACATAAAGCGCTTTACCTTGTCGCACGGCCGCATCCAAAGCGCCCATAGTTTCTTCCAGTGGGGTTTGGGGATCGGGGCGATGGGAATAGAAAATATCGACATAATCCAAGCCCATGCGTTGCAGGCTTTGATCAAGGCTTGCCAGCAGATACTTACGCGATCCCCAATCACCATACGGCCCGGACCACATGGTGTAGCCGGCTTTGGTGGAAATAATCAGTTCATCGCGCCACGGATGCAGGTCCTGTTGCAAGAGGCGTCCGAAGTTTTCCTCCGCTGATCCGGGCGGCGGCCCATAGTTATTGGCGAGATCAAAATGCGTGATGCCCAGGTCAAACGCACAACGCAGCATGGCCCGCTGATTTTCAAGCAGATCGACTCCCCCGAAGTTATGCCACAATCCCAAAGAAATTGCCGGCAGCTTAAGTCCGGATTTACCGCAGCGGTTATACACCATTGCGTCGTAGCGGTTCGATGCCGGCACCCAGGGGTTCATTTGCATAAAAGCTCCAAAACATTTTCGTAGGGGCCGCTGCGTGTGGCCCGCAGGCTCCGCGATCCTGATGAATTTATCCGCTCATGACCGGTTTGGGAAGTTCTATGCACCATTCGATGCATTCGATTTCTTCACGATGTGGTTTATGTTCCAGCCGCAGCGGGCAGCCATTCGCGCGGGGTTTCCCAATGCCACATCACAAATAATCCCAGACCCCAGAGCGCCAAAGCCGAATAGGTAACCAGCCCCAGGCCACGCAGAATATAAAATGGCGGCGGGAGCACCGTCATAATATGGGATGCGGCAAAAAAGATGAACACCCAACCCAATGCGCCGCCCAGAGGAAGCATCCGGTCATGTTCCCAACGCGCCGCCAGTAGCGCTGTAATCAGCGGCAGCACCATACAGAAATAATGGGGATGACAAATGGGGATAATGGGCATCATGATGGTAATCAGCACGCCAAGAAACAGATTGCGAAATATCGGATCATCCTTTCGGCGTAGAAATTCCACCAGCAGCGTAATCGCCACAAGCACGCAGGAAATTCCCCAATGCGCCAATTTCATCCATTTTGCCGGGGCTGGAGCGTGGCGCCCGAGGTAAACCGTATGGTCTATCATCGCTTCAAAACTGGTCGAATCAGTCTTATTAATATCCAGAAGTTCCTTATCACGCGAGGTATTATGATTCAATCCCAGGGCAGGCTCCAAAACCACTTGGGCAAAGCGGTGATACGCAGCCATCATGTGTTGCGGCCCCATGATGATCCCCGGGATAACCAACAAGCCCACCGCTAACGCCGCCGCCATACCGACAAGATACGTCCACCGCAGCCGCGATATTCCATAAAGAATTAAAAAGCCCGGGAAAACCTTTAGCGCCGCCGCCAAGCCATTGGCAAACCCGGCCCAAAAGCGTTTGCGCGTGGCCAAAGCCGCCCCGGCAAAACAAAACAGCATTAAAAGAACACTATTGACCTGTCCGCGCACCACCGCGCGGCCAATGGCCGGCAGGCAGACCAAAATTGGAATAATGCGAAGCGCCCACCACCGGCGGCAAAAACGCGGCATGTTGCGCACAGCCGGATCGGTGGAAGTTTTTTCCAGAGCCTCCGCCAGCGCATGACTCCCCCACCAGATACAGCCAATGCTGATGAGAAACCAGATCGCCACGGAAACGGGATAGGGCAATAAGCCCGCGCGGCTGAATTTGGCCGGGGCATCAGCCAGAGGGTACAAAAGGGTTGCCAGCAGAGGCGGATAATTGTAATGCCATCCATTGGTATCTGTGACATTGTAGGGATCTTTATGCACGCGCACCGCCCATGCGGCGCGAAAATAAGTATCCACATCGGTCATCCGCCGTTTAAGAAAGGCGGATCGAACTTCCGTCACGCAGCCGAAGGCAAAAACGCCGATCAGCAACGCGATCAGGCCCCATCGTTCAATTTTGGTCAACGGGTCAAAAGGGCCAATCTTGGTGGTGCTGGTCGTGTTCACAACGGATCCTCATCTTGGTTGCGCCGGTCACTCCTGAAAATCCGGCAAGGTTCCCCGGCGCAGAGCGGGTGTGCGGCAACAGTTTTAGCTTGCCGGAGCAATTCCCGCAAATCTTAGGATTGTCCTGACGTGTTAGGCATGCCGGAGTAGCGCCTTGCATGGCGTATAAGCATCTCTGGGGCGTGCTGCACTAACTTTAGGCATTGGGTTGTGGGGTGTCCGGCTCCGGCACCCGCCCATTTTCAAGGCCCCATTTGGCTTTTTAAAACAGGTCTGTCCAATAATAAGGCAAAAGGCCCGGCTTTTTTTCAATAAAAATCCTGTTCCTTAAATCAAAGTGCGACGTCGTGCAGGGATTCGCAAAAAAAATTCCGCCGCATGTCGAACTGGCATGAGAGTTGCAATATATCTAACGTGCGGCAAGGACCGCGGGAGTGACAGAGAATGCAAGAAATTCGGGACCGAAAGAACGGGACGGTGCTCGAATATGACAAGTGAATATGGATCGTGTATGGCGCAGGGCCACCGCTTCCCAAGCACAACCTGGAGGTCTGTGCTGGTGTGATCTGCACCATACACTATCACTTAAACTCGTTTCCTCCTCCGCCAAGCCGTGTGGACCTACCCTCCTCCACACGGCTTTTTTATTGCGCCCAAAACTATACGATTCCATCTCCAGTGTGTATTATTAGTATCTCTGATGTGCGTTCAGGAGTAATCGTATGACCCAGACCCCCATGACTACCGTCGGCGCAACCAGCGGAGGCCTGCGCGACATCGTGGCGTTAAGCTCTTCCATTTGCTCCATTGAAAACGGCGTGTTGACCTATCGCGGCATTTCCATCGATGAACTGGCGGAAAATTCCACATTTGAAGAAGTGGTATTTCTGCTTTGGAACGGGCGACTTCCTACACGCGGAGAACTGGACGATCTGCGCCAATCCATTGCCGAGCAGGCACAATTGCCGGAAGGGCTGCTGGCCATGATGAAATCCTTTCCCCGGCGCAGCACGCCGATGGAAGCTCTGCGCACCGCCGCCAGCGCTATGGCCATGTTTGACGCTGAATCCGAAGACATGTCCGCCGCGGCCAATCAGCGAAAATCCCTGCGGATTCTGGGTCAAATGGCCAGCGTCGTAGCGGCGTATGATCGCATCCGCAACGACCGCGAACCTCTGGCACCCCGACGTGATTTGAACCTGGCGGCAAATTTTTTATACATGCTCACCGGCCGATCGCCCGAACCTTTGGCCACACGCGCCCTGGACAAAGCTTATATTCTTCACGCGGATCATGAATTAAATGCCAGCACATTTGCCGCACGCGTGGCGGCAGGCACGCTGACCGATATGCACTCCGCGCTCGTAGCCGCCATCTGTGCCTTAAAAGGCCCCCTGCATGGCGGAGCCAATGAACAGGTCATGCGGATGCTTAATGAAATCGGCAACCCGGACACCGTGGATGCCTATATCCGGGCGAAGCTGGACAACCACGAAAAAATAATGGGTTTTGGACACGCGGTTTATAAAAACGGCGATCCGCGCGCGCGGCATCTCAAGGAAATGTCGCGCCAGCTCGGCACGCTGACTGGGCAGCAGCGCTGGTATGAAATGTCCGTGCGCATCGAAGACCTGGTGGTGCGAGCAAAAAATTTGAAACCGAATGTCGATTTTTACAGCGCATCAGTGTATCACTATCTGCATATACCCGCTGATCTTTTTACTCCGATTTTCGCCATCAGCCGCACCAGCGGATGGATTGCCCACATTCTGGAGCAATATTCAAACAACAAGCTGATCCGGCCCCGCGCGGAATATATCGGACCGCGCAATCAGCATTGGAAATCGTTTGAATCCCGCTGACGTATTTTTTCTCAAGGCGTTTTGGAAATGAAACCCCGCCATGCTTAAACGGGCTTGATGCTATGAACATTCTGGTAATTGGACCCCACCCCGACGATCAGGAACTCGCTATGGGCGCAACGATTGCCCTGCTCACGCGACAGATGCACGCTGTGACACTTCTGGACATGACCAATGGCGAACCGACGCCCTTCGGCACACCCGAAACGCGGGCGGCCGAATCAGCCGCTGCCGCCAAGATTCTGGGAGCCACCCGCCTGTCACTGGGGCTGAAAAATCGGGAAGTGACATGGAGTCTTGCCGCGCGCCATGCCACGGCCGCCGTGTTTCGCCGGCTTCGCCCTGATATTGTATTTCTTCCCTATCCCCAGGACGCCCACCCGGACCATCGGCAAGTGACCAAAATCGCTGAAGATGCCCGGTTTGACGCCAAGCTGACAAAATCCGAAATCCCCGGTGAACCATTTTATCCGCCGCGGTTGATCTACTATTTCTGCTCCCATCTGCGGTTTAATTTTCCGGCCTCTTTCTGTGTGGATGTTACAGATGCCATGGATGCTAAACGTCAGGCGGTGCGGTGTTATGAGTCGCAGTTCAGTACGGGGCGGCCGGCGGAATCGCAGTGGGAAATCCTCCCCTACATTGAGAATATCAACGGATATTTCGGCGGGACCATTCGCCGTCGATTCGCGGAACCCTTTTTCGTGCAGGAAACACTGGGGCTAAAATCCCTGGATGGACTGGCTTTTTAAGCGCGTGTGTTGTAAGTTTTAGTTTTTAGTAAGAAGGATAATGGTCGCATGACTAAAGAATCGCAGGGTACAAAAGTTGAAGTCGCCGAATCCGCCAAGCGCGGAGCAACGCCGAAGATTCATAAATATTTTGAAGTTGTCACCAAGGTGGAAGGCAGCGATTTGCACATCAAGGCCGAGGTATTGCCGCGCGTGCGTAAATCCGGTCGGCTGGTTCCGACTACCGGCACACCGCTGACCAATGCGGAAATCGAAGCCATGGTCAAGGAAATGCTCACCGAAGAGCAGTGGCATGATTTCCTGCATCGCGGATCACTGGATATCGCCTACGCCATAGGCCCCACCGAGCGATTCCGCGTCAATATTTTTCGCCAGCGCGGCATGGTCAGCTTGGCGGCGCGGCGCATTAATCCGAAAATTCCGAATTTCGCCCAGTTGCACCTGCCTGAAGTTTTTGAAAAAATTGCGGACAACGAACAGGGACTGGTCATGCTCGCGGGCATCACGGGCAGCGGCAAAAGCACCACCATCGCTGCGATGCTCCAGCAAGTGAACGATCGGCGGTCATGCCACATTATCACCATAGAAGATCCTATTGAATACACCTATGTGGATCAGAAAGCCTTTATCAACCAGCGCGAAGTGGGTCTGGATGTTGAAAGCTTTGAAATGGCCATCCGCTACATGATGCGTGAAGACCCTGATGTTATTTTGATCGGGGAAATGCGTGACCGCCTGACATTTCAGGCTGCCGTACAGGCCACAGAAACCGGGCACATGGTGTTTTCCACCATTCATGCCGCCAGTGCTCCGGGAGCCATCACACGCGTTCTGGAATTGTTCCCTCCGGATATGCACATGAACATGCGTCAAGCCATTGCCAACAATATGAAGGCCATTATTTTTCAGAAACTGGTGCCGGCCATCGATCCAGCCATTGGCCGAGTCCCGGTGGTCGAAGTCATGTTGAATTCACCCTCGGTCAGGAAATACATTCTTGAAGGCCGGGAAAATGAATTGACGCAGGTGATCCGGTCCGAGCGCGGAGCCGGGATGATTGACTTTAATGACATGCTGTGTGAACTTGTGGCCAGCGAGACCATTACACACAAAGAGGCCTATATTGCGTCGCCCAATCCGGATGAATTGCGCATGCGCATGAAGGGCATTCGTACGAATTAACCCCTGCGGGAGGCGAAATAGCGCAGAAGCGCTAAGTGGCGTCAAGGATGATTCCGATTAAGAATCTCTGGCTTAATTAGCCGGATCATGGTAAGTTTTGCATTTGGCGGCGCGTAGCATGGTGCCTGGGGCTACACGCGAAGGCAGGAATGATTGCTTTGATGTATGTAAATGTCATTTATGTTGCGGTGGCGGTTGCCGTTCTTGTGCTCTGGGGACGCTTTCTTGTCTGGATTGACAATGACCTTCCTAACATGCCCGAACAGCCCGCCCTGATATGGAAAGGCGCTTTGCTGGGATCCGTGGCCATTCTCCTGCTGATCTGGCTGCTGATTCCAAACTTCTGGTTTGCACTGCTACTGAATATATTCATTCCCGGAGCTTTACTGGGTTATTACTGGCGCACACGCGTGCAGGTGCTGGGATCTTCCGGCGATCTGCTGGGTGTGATATCCGGGCACATGGAGCAGTTTTCCGCCGGGCGGCGGGCAAAAAAGTCCGTTTCCCAACTGGGCTTGCGGTATGAAGGAAAGGGCGGAAAGCCGCTGCACCTGCCGGCGGTGGAAGACCCCGGTTACAACGGCGTGGTGCTGCTGGATCAGTTGCTGATACAAGGCTTGGAAAACCGGGCGCAGCGTATCGATCTTATGCCGGCGGCTCAGGCTTATGAAATGTCCTTCAGTACAGACGGGGTGGCCTACCCCCAATCCGGGATGCAGCGCACCAACGCCGAACCGCTGATCCAATCCGTCAAACAGCTTACCGGCCTTTCGCTGGAAGAGCGGCGGCGCCCGCAATCGGCAACATTTACCACCCGCGATGCGGACAACAATCCGGTCCACTGGACCGCCAATACCAGTGGCACAACAGCTGGTGAACGGCTATGGCTCCAGATAAACGCCAAAGATAACTGGAAAATGCCGCTGGATCACCTAGGCATGTCGTCCGAACAACTCACGGCCCTGCGCGAGGTGCTTCAGGGCAATGAAGGGCTGGTGATCGTATCATCTCCCCCGCACATGGGCCGCACAACCACGCTCTATTCCCTGCTGGCTAATCATGACGCTTACACGACCAGCATCAACACTTTTGAAATTAACCCGCGGGCCGATTTTGAATCCATCTCCTTAACCCGCTTCGACCCCTCCGCAGCCAACGCCAGCCACTCTAAAGCCTTGCAAAGTCTTATGCTAAAAGACCCGCATATTCTGATGGTGGCGCAATGCCCCGACGCGGCAACGGCAGAAGCGATTGCCAAATACTCTCGTGAAGAGCATCGTGTTTATGTTGGTTTGCGAGCTAATGATGCCATTACCGCCCTGGAACTGTGGCGTAAAGTTTTGCCCGATAACCAAGTGGCTGCCACGCCGCTGCGCGCCATCATATCCCAGCGGCTGGTGCGCCTGCTCTGCCCGACATGCAAAATCGCTTATCAGCCCGATGAGGCGATGCTGGCCAAGTTGAATTTACCCGTCGGCCGCGATCTCTCAGCCTTTAAGGCCAACACACAACCGTCCCGTGATCCAAAGGGGAACTTAATAAAGTGTCCGGATTGCGCCAGTCTGGGTTACCGCGGACAGACCGGAATATTTGAAATCCTGGTGATCAATGACGAAATTCGCCGGGCTATTGCCACCGGACGGCCGGCGGAAGAAATCCGCACCCTGTCGCGGAAAAATAATATGATGTTCATGGTGGAACACGGTTTTAGAAAATTTGCCCTGGGAATTACTTCAATCCAGGAAGTGATTCGCGTGTGCACTCCGGACAAAAAGTCGGCCTCCAAACCGAAAGCCGCGCCTTCCGGACCCCCCAAGGCAGATACGGACAAGACCGGGAAGATACCGGGGCAAACTCAGGCTGGTGCCACGGGTGCCGGTAGCTCTCAGGCCGGCGGATCGTCCGCTGGAAACAGTTAAGTGACACAGGCTTCTGAATCGCTTGCCGGATTGCGATTCACACGCCGCAGCGCATTGGAAGATCATCAATGATTCTTCAATTCATCGTACTATTGTTCATTATCCTCTTTGCGCTATATATGGCCAATGAGGGGCCGTTGTCAGCATTACTCCTGTTGTGTGCCAGCTTCTTTGCCTCTACGTTGGCGATGGGGGTCTATCAGGCGTGGGCCAATCCCATTCTGAATCATCGTCCTGATTTTGCGTACGGCGTTACGTTTTTACTGGTATTTTTCCTGGCTTTTTCCCTCATTCGCACGGCCTTTGACTACCTGATTCGCGGCGATGTGGAACTCCCGCTCTGGCCGGGACGCATCGTTGGAGGGGCCTTTGGCTTTTTTACCGCCATGATTTTAATCGGCTCGGTAATGGTGGGCGTGCAAATGCTGCCGCTGCCCAGCAGTATTTTGGGATATTCCCGGTACAGCACGGCGGCGGATTTGGCCAGTAACTCACCCACCGGCCTGTGGCTGGATCCGGATGGTTTTGTTACCAGCCTCTGGGGCATGGTCAGCGGCCGAAGCGTAGGCGGACAACCCTTCAGCAAGTACAATCCCCAGCCCCTCCGGCAATGGTATGCCGACCGCTACACCGTCCAATATGCTGGGGCTAAAGCCCTTCCACCAAGTCTGTTGCATGTTCCCTTTGCCGCACCGCTGCCGGTGGCCGTACTTAAGCAGTACGGTATTCCCGCGGCTGGAAAACAGGCTATTTTGGTCCGCACGGAAGTAAACCATGGCAGCGCCCAGCCCAATGTCAGCTCGGATCAGGGCTATTTTCGATTGACACCGGCAGAAGTGCAAATGGTCACCACCGGCGGCAAAATGTACTTTCCCAGCGGATATCTTAAGGACGGCCGCCAATATACGCCGGTGAAACTTAACAATGCCATGGTCGACGATTACCGAACCGTGCATGGCCATCGGCGCGTGATACAGGATTGGATATTCCTTATTCCCTCCAATGAAAAGCCCTTAGCCTTGCACATGAAACAGACAGCCAGTGTGGACCTCGCGAGCCTGTCCACTGAAAAACTTGAACCCCTGCGGGCTTCGGCTTATCCGCAACTGCCTTACAATAATTCCTCTCTGA
>JAJZCT010000031.1 GCA_021828925.1 Planctomycetota bacterium | reverse complement strand
CCATTCGCGGCATTGTGGACAGCCGGAACCTGGTTTTTTTCCTTACCGGAGCGGGATTATTTTTGTTCTTAACCTATGTTGTGCTGGAAAGCCGCAAATGGAGATAAGGGCTAGCCAATGAATAATGAATAATGAGTAATGAGTTGTCAGGTGAAGGGGGAATTGGCGTGATCGGAGATTTAATTTACTATGGCTGAAGCAGAAAATAATGATAAAACGACGGCGGCTTCCACGACGGGAAAACCAGTCTGGAACGCCGGGAAACGCCGTTCTATTTATGGTTCCAACACCGCGGTATTGGTCATCGCCGCGGTGCTCGTGGTGGTATTTGTAGATTGGCTGTCGGTGCGTTTTAATTATTCTAAAGATTGCACCACCGGCGGCATTTATTCCCTGTCGCCGAAAACGCTTGATCTGCTGAAGCTGGTTGATAATACCGGCAAAAAGTTTTATCTGGTCAATGAATTTCCGACATCACTCGATGCCGACCCCGGAGAACGAACCCAGGGGTTAAAAATTCAGCGGCTCATCCGCGAATACACCAACGCCTCCTCCCAGGTAGTGCAATATAAACCCGCCACACTCAATGCGCTGAAGCGTAAAATTCACAAACGCTTCGGCGGGCAGTTCGCCGCCTATCGTAAAGCTGTGGATCAGTTCCAGCCGCTGGCGGCGGATCTTATTAAATTCTCAGCGGCACAAGCGAAGCAAGTCGATGCCTTGGAAAGCAACCCTGCGGTCGCTGTAACCAATGATCAATCCCAGAATTTCGCGACATTACAAATGAGCTTCAGCCACAGTGCAGGCGTACCGCGGATCATCGCCCGTTTGCAGCGGAAAATCACTGCGGCCCGCAAAAATCCGCTGCCTGATTGGCCCACGCTGACAACTTCTCTGGCTTCCAATCTGGAAAATATTCAGCAGCAGTTTGAGGCATTAAGCAAGAAAAATGTCATTGCCGCCTTCAGCCCAGTGGTTCAAACGCTGCTGAAAAAACACGCCGCCGAATTTCAACAGCAAGCCGCAAAATTAAAGTCCTACACCACGCTTTTAGCCGCCCTTAAGCCGGTGAAAGCCGGCAATGTGCTTAGCGAATTGCACGCCGATTCGTTGATCGTCATCGGTCCGAAAACTGTCAAAGTACTGCGGCGCAATCAATTGTTTCTCCCGCAGGGAAATCCCGGCCAGGGTCGGTTGCAATATACGTTTCAGGGTGAACAGGCGGTAAACTCGGCACTTTTGGCCATGACAGAAAAACACCGCACCAAAGTTGTGTTTGTCAGCGTTAATTCCATGAATCTTATTTCCGCCGGCGGGCCATTTACCGCTGCCGCAAAAATGCTGCGGCAAAACAATTTCAAAGTGTATCAATGGTCCCCCGGACCGGGCGGCAATCCGCAAGCGCCCACCGCCGGTGAAAATCCACCGGCCATCGGCAAAGGCGTTATCTGGGTTGTGCTGGATTTGCCGCCATCGGGTCAAATGGCCCAGATGGGTGGCATGATGTATACGATGATGGAGCAGAAAATCAGCCAGCAATTAGCACAAGGCGGTAATGCCCTGTTTCTGCTTAGTGCCATGCCGCCGCAGCTCATGATGATGACCCAAGGACAGATACCCTATAAGAGCATTCTGGCCCAGTATGGCATTCGCCTGCGCAGCACGTACCAAGTTGTGCAGCGCGTGGCGGTGCAGGGCGGACATCATCTGGATGCGCCGCAAATTCAGATCGCGAACTATCCTGATACCATCATCACCAAACCCATTGAGTCACTGGCGGCCATGCTGGCCGGTACGCAAGGCCAGAATGGCTCATTTATTCTTTCCCCGACGTATGTCGGTGCTATGGCACCGCAGCCCAAAGGCGTCACGGCAAAAATATTTCTCCAAACCTCCGCCAGCGCCAACGTTTTCGGCCAAACCCAACCCGCCGCGCCCAACGCCGCATTTAATCCTTCAACGGATCTCAAAGCGCCTGTACCGTTAGGTGTCATGGCTGATAACGCCACGAACCGCGTGGTGGCCATCGGTAACGTGATGTTTATTACCGACGGATTAATCAATGCCTCAACGCCCGCCATTTCCAATGGCGCACTGACCATGATTTCCAATTTTCCCGGTAACGCGGAATTGTTTATGAATAGTATCTACTGGCTGGCCCACCAATCACACCTGATTGCCGCCAGTCCGCGGGCGACCGTCGCGCTGCGTATTAAACGTATGAGCGGCACGGAAGAGGCGTTTGTCCGATTGAGCAGTTTTGCCATGCCGGCGATTCTGGCAATTGCCGTTGGGTTGATGGTGTTTGTGGCGCGGCGACGAATATAAGCCCGAACCGCGGTCGGCATTTTAGATATGCAGTTACCAATAAATATCCAAGAAGGACGCTTACGATGAATTCGCGATTAACCATAGCCGTACTTTTAATTCTCATCATTCTTGTGGGGATCGTGGCGTATGTGAGCCGCCAGGGCAAACCGCCGGCACACCCGACCAAAAATCAATACGTCTTTTCGCCGCATCCGACATCGCTGCAACGCTTTTCGTACAAGCCGGCATCCGGTCCGGAACTGGCGTTTAAGCATGTGGGTACGCATTGGTTAATTGTCAGCCCGATCAAGGCTCGCGGACGGGATTACGCCATTGGTGATCTTGCCGGCACTCTGGCGGATTTGAAGTGGCAGTATCGTAACAGCATATCTTCCAGCGGATCACATAGCCTGGCTCAGGCCGGCCTGGAAAAGCCCAAAGCGGTTCTCACGGTTGTGAATCAGGCTGGGAAAACATTTACTTTAAAAATTGGTTCACAAAATGCCACCGGGCGCTTGTATGTACATGTCTCTGGAGCGCATGATCCCTATATTGATGTGGTAAAAGCGGACTGGCTTTCCCGGCTGAATCGTCCGGTGCGTAAATTCCGTAACCGCTCCCTGACGTCCTTCCACACGCGGAATATCGCCGAAATCACCTTGAACTCCGCCGGCCGGACCATCCAGATAGTTCCGCACGGCAAAGGATGGCTGCTGACCAAGCCACTGCTGGCTCCGGCCGCCACTTCCGCGGTTACCCGTTGGATCAGCAATTTGCAATTGCTTACCGCACACCGATTTTCAGGTGTTCCCGCGAGCCGGGCGGGATTTAAAAACGGCCCGCTCACCCTTACCGTGGCTTTTAAGCCCCCGCATCCTCTGCCCACTGCCGGTGCCAAAAAACCGACTGCCAAGCCCCAAGCGCTTCCCGCTCCAGCTCCGTTGGTGATCAACTTTGGTATAAAAACCGATCTGACCGGTAAATTCTTTTACGCCCAAAGCAGTTACAACCCCGGGGTGTGCGTGGTGCGTAATACGTCATTTACGCAGATGAATCAAAGTTTTGATAAACTGCGTGACCATCATCTTGTGGCAGCGGATGTCGCCGCGCAAGCCTCAAAGATTACCTTTGCCCGTCGCGCCGGCGTTACCGGCAATACTCCCGCCGCACTTACACTTAGTAAAGTCAATGGAAAATGGGTGTTAACCACGTCACCAACGCAGCGCGAAAATGCCGATACTGCAGCCGTCAGCAAGCTCCTCGCCGATCTGCATACGGTGCTGGTCAAACGTTTTCTCGATACGCCGCAGAATTTGGCTGCCTTGGGCTTAAGCAATCCGGTAGCGCGTTTGACCGTCACACGGGCCGGGCATATTCACCCCATTGACATCGCTTTTGGCACGCCGCAAAAATCCGGCTTGGTGCCGGTAAAACTTGCGCAATGGCCCAGCGTTTATCTGATCAGTTCCGTCGCCGCCAGCGAGTTACTGCCGAAACTCACAGCTTTACGCAGCAAAACCGTCGCCGATCTTACCGGCGTTAAAATTCAGCGTATCACGCTGCGCCAGGCGGGCCGTACCGTTGCCCTGCGAAACCTCCACGGTAAGTGGATGCTGGGAACCAAAACGCCCGCAGTCGCTTCAGCGGTAAATAATCTCCTGGCGGCCTGGAAGCCGTTGCAGGCTAAAAACTGGTTTATCAACTCCCGGATGGTGTCATCCGTTCCCCCCATTACCATGGATGTAACGCTGCCGGATTCCAGTAAAGCTATGCCGCCTGCTGCACCCGCAGCTAAAAAGCCGGCGACACCGACCACGGCGCAAGTCATCACCCAGCATGATGTCCTGACACTCTGGAACATCAATATCCCCGCGAAAGCCGCCATCGCCAAAACATCTGCCGCAACCAGCCATCCCGCCGTAAAAACCCAATGGCGCGCAGAACTTGTGCAAGCCGGGCACGCACAAAAGAATCCCGCATGGATATTCCAGCCAAAGTCCAGTCTGGTGTCCGCGGTGCAGAACCTGCTGAAAGAACAAAAATAGCCACTGTTCACAGTGACTATTCATATCCGATAAACCGCTTTGAACCATTTTACGAATTCTTGAGTAACCGCGACGTCGGCCTCGAAAAATGTTGCTTTTAAGGCGGTTCCGTAAGGAAGCCCCGGTTCTTGCTGCCACGCCAGCCACGCATGCAGCACCGCTTTGATCCGGTCATTCGCGGTGAACGACGCGCCGAGGGCTGCGGCTACATCAGTCGACTTCTCCGCATGTGGAAGTAGCGGATCATCTTTCGGCACCAAGGCTCTCAATAAATTTTCGAGCTTCCCAAAATCCTGTTTATTGTCCGGCATAAGCCAGACGCCAACGCGAACGCGAAGAGAAGGCAGGTCTTGAAAGTAGCCCGATTCCGGCGGAATATCAGGCAGTGAAAAGCCCAGTGGTTTTAATTCGCTGCACACCTGTTGCCACCGGTCTGCGATGGTTCGGTCCGCGTCGATGACAAAACCCACCGACCGTCCCGAGGCGGCCTTGACCGCCACTTTCATTTCGTTGAGCACCTTAGTGTCACAGCCTTCCACTTTGATATCGACAACGCGCGTACTGGAATCAAAGGAAATCCCGTGCCGCGAAAGAAGATGAATAATAGTATGTTTATCATCCTCCCCTTCGACATGCAGGGTCGGACGCTCCAGCGATACCCCCATCAGCGCACCTCAAGCTGATGTTCATCGGCGGTTATCAGTTCCTCGCCGGAAAATGGCACGCTGGCTTCCAGCCCGCGCTCGATTTTGTGGAGGGAGACCCGCGCACGAATGTCTTGATCTTGTCGGCAAACGGCGGCCAACCCACGCACGCAGTCGAAGCTATGGGTGGTCGCGAACACCTGGATATCCAATTCTATCGCGGTCCTCGCGACCAACGCCCAGACGTCGCCCATAATTGAATAATGGAATCCCGTGTCCATTTCGTCAATTATCAGGAATCCCTGTTTCGCCTGGATAAGCGCTGCCGAAAGGGCCAATAGCCGCCGCATGCCGTCGCCGCAACTTCCCAAGGGAACACGTCGGTTGTCCCCTTTAAAGCTTACAACCACGCCTGCGCGGCCGGCATAAGGCCGAAAACTTTGCGGCTCGCCGGTCAAAAAAACGATGGAAGCAATTTGGGGATCAAGGATCCTCATGGCTTCAATCACTTCAGATTCACGCGACTCCAGGAGTATCTGGTTCCAAATAGCCGCCAGTTGGCGTAATTCAAGGGAATCCGGCGTTATAAATTGAATGGGCGGCGAGACGGATTGCTCTTCCTTAAGATTCCGGCGAAATGGACGCCGCGGGCCAACCTGAATGGCACCTTCACTTGATAAGAATATTGGCTCGATGCCCTGTGATCGGGATCCTCCGCATTCGATGCTCATGGCGAAGGCGGGCCGCCGAGTGCGGCTGGTCTTAAATAGTTCTGGAGCATCTTCGATCTGTGATAAAGGCACAACCCGCACCGTTACCGGCGGCAGGCTATTATCCGACTTAACGGAAAAATGGGATCCCTCGCCGGCAAGATGGCCATGAAAGAAGTGTGAAATATCGACAAAGCTGCTCTCGTCAGGCGAGCTGGGAGTTATTTCGCCGCGCCGTGACGCGACGCTAATAAGTACGTTTGGATCTCCGCCGGCGGCCAGCAGGTGAACACATTCCAGCAGCGCTGTTTTCCCGCCATTATTCTTCCCAACCAGCAAGTTAATGCGGGACAACCCCCCAAGAGTATACTTTTTGAACCCACGGTAATTTTCAACGGAAACTGATTTAAGCATGGCACGCCCATTCCATTATTGTTCCTATGGCAGTATAACCGATCGCCGAGGTATACTCCACGTTACTTCATCGGAATGTTACTTCATCGGAAACCCCGGCCTTGTAGCTATTGACGCAATATAGCTGATAGGCTATTATAGCATCATGTGGAAGGTAGCGACGATTACGCATTTTGACGACTGGTTCTCCCGGAAGGAAAAAGGCAAAGGGAATTTGATATGGCAAAACCATTTGACGAGTTGGTGAAGCGCACTACAAACAAACGAACGCAGGCTCGCGCGGCGGTGCGGACGAAGGAATTGCTGGGCGAGCTTTTGCTTAGTGAAGTGCGGAAGCTTGCCGGCAAAAGCCAACGCGAGGTGGCGGAGGTTCTGGGCATCAGACAGCCAAGCCTCTCGAAACTCGAGAATCAGTCCGACATGCAAATATCGACGTTGCGAAAGATTGTCGCTGCCCTGGGCGGGGAGCTGGATGTGATCGCTCGATTTCCCAGGGGGGCGGTTCGTATTGATCAGTTTGAGAATCGTGGGCATCACGCGCCCCGTGGAGCAATCGCCGAACTTCATTTGGTCTGACAACCGGTGGCAGGCAATTATTCGTCGGCACCCGTTAAAATAGCGCGGCAATTAAATTGGCTTATGACGCCGGCAGTGGGGGGCCTGTATATATCAACCGACAGTAATATGCTCCGGACAATTATGCGGCTATTTCAGTTGTCCATACCTTGAACTGCTGGAGCGTCGTGGGACCGAAGGAGGTGGTTAATGCCGTGTCGGCGGCGTCGCGCCCGTGGGCCATGACAATGCGACCGATACGCGGATGATTGTGCCGGGCGTCAAACGTGTACCACATATTGGACAGGAACACTTCAAACCATGCAGAAAAATCCATGGGATCCGGGTTCAGTGGCACTCCGATATCGCCCAAATACCCGGTGACATAGCGTGCGGGAATGCCCAGACAGCGGCACAGCGTGATCGCCAGATGCGCAAAATCCCGGCAAACTCCCTTCCGCTGATTAAACACATCAAACGCGGATTTAAAACTGTGGGCGAATGGATAACCGAATTGGACATGGTCATGTACATAACTGCATACCGCCTGGACCCGCTGGTACCCAGTGACGCCCGAACCAAATTGCCGCCATGCAAATTCCGTCAACCGGTCCACTTCACAATAGCGTGAGGCCAACAAAAATGGCAGCGTGTGCGTTGGTAAGTCCTGAATCTGAAGTTGTTGCGCATGGAGGTCTACAAGATCCGGCATTCCATCGACTTCGATGACGGCATTGTTAAATAGTGTCAGTAATCCCGCCGGTGCCACCAGCCGGGAACACGCATTGCCAAATGAATCGGCAAACATCTGCACCGGCACCTCGGGAAGAATCGCCAATTGCTCCGGTGTCAGGAGGTGATAACGGCCCGGATGCGTATGCAGCAGAAGCAGCATGGGCGTGGGAGCCGGAACGGAAAAATGAATGTCGTAGCCTATGCGGATGCGCATTATGAACTCCAATAGGTAGGTAACTACCCAAGCCCCACTAAACTGATCGCCCCCATGAGCCGGTCCGAGTAATCGCAACCCCGGCCATTACTCAGAGAGGCTCCTGATCCCGCCCGGATCAGCCCGGTATCATCTTAGAAGTCAATCCTAATTTGTAGGCGTGACATAGCACGAGCCCACTATTCCCTGCCCAAGGCCAATCCCTCGGCAGATGCACGCTGCAAGCCCGCTTCGTTTCCACAGGCTATTATTAAAGTATAGCGCCCGTTTGCAACGAAAGCAAAATCGCACGCTTGCATACGTACCGCAAATGTCTGATGGAAGGATATAATGAATAGCGGGCAACAGAATATTGGAGATTAAATAATATCGCATTCGTTGGCGAATTTTCAGCAGGCTGTATCGCAGACTGAAATCGGATTATGGCCGCAGTATTAAGGAAGATCGATGAAAATAAAATGGTTGGACAAGCCGCAAAAGCATGATTATCGCGCTGCCGCCCGCTATTTGAGCTTGACGATGAGTCAACGCAAAGCGGAGGCTATTGCAAGCAAATTGAAACGGGCCGATATGACTGAATTTGCGGCAAAAGACATTTTCCGATCCTCCGAGCTGTCTTTGCTGGGAGTTAGCAACAGTCATGTTGAGAAGGATGTGGACGCGATTACCGGCGGCGGAAAATTGTCGCCGCTGTTGCTTTGCAGAGACCAAGCCAACGGCAGATTAATCATTGCCGATGGTTATCACCGGCTCTGTGCCGTTTATAAATTGGACGAAGATGCCATGATTCCCTGCAAAATTGTTTGAGTCGAGGTGGAAACCATGATAAATAAGCCTCATCAGCACGATCTATCCTTAACCGAACAGCACATGCTGCATGCCTCGGCACCGCCCGACTTCCTGGAGTCATCGCACGAATGGCGGCGTCTTTTCTCGGAAGCCTGGGGTACATTTCTTCTCGTGGTTGTTGCCGCCGGTGCTGTCGTTGTCGGTGCCCGGAGCCATGGTGCCGTGACACTGAGCATGATAGTCGTCGCACCCGGCTTGATGGTTATGGCTGTCATCTATTTCATGGGCGATGTCGGCGGGGCGCACCTGAATCCGGCCGTCACGCTGGCATTTGCGGTTCGCCGCAATTTCCCATGGAAACGGGTTCCCGGGTATATCCTTTCTCAGTTCGTCGGAGGCATAGCCGCAGCCATTTTCTTAAGGGCGATGTTCGGCACGGCGGGTCTTTTGGGTGCCACCGTTCCTGGAAAAGGGATCAGTGATTTCCAGGCGCTGGTCATGGAAATATTATTAACGACCGGCTTGGTCAGCACAATCCTCGGCACCGCCTCAGGAGCGAGAAATGTCGGCTCCAACGCAGCGCTGGCCATTGGCGGTTACATCGCACTGGCCGGGCTTTGGGCAGCGCCAATCAGTGGCGCTTCGATGAATCCGGTGCGGTCTTTTGCACCCGATCTGATACGCGGTGACTTGAGCACCTCCTGGATTTACATCATCGGCCCGCTCGTCGGCGCAATGATTGCCGTAGGATTCGAGTGGATACTCAAAGGCAAACCCACCACCGCCGGCACCCTCGCCGCGCAGGGAAGCCCTGATTAATTCCGCGGAGCCCTCTCCGATGTTGCACTCGTTACTAATGTTTGATAACCTTAGGCAATGTTGACTACAGCCCCGAGAAAGCTTGGAAAATTCCTTACCGTAAACGGCGCCGCGGGGTACCTGGGCGTCTCGACTTCCACATTGAGAAACTGGGATCGTACCGGTAAACTCAAGGCCCGACGCCACCCGATTAACGGATATCGACTCTATAGCCGTCGTGATCTTGATCATATCGTGAAGGCACTGAGGGACTGATGCCATGAAGCACGAACCATCCATTTTGCCAAGGCTCACGTTCGATTACGAGTGTAAACGGATCGGCGGGTCGCTGCTGGTGCACGCTGATTGCCTGGAATGGCTGGGCCGTGTGCCAAAAGATACTCTGCATGGGATTGTCACCGACCCGCCCTACGGTGTGAAGGAATACGATTTAGATCAGTTGCACAAACGGGGCAACGGCAACGGCGGAGTCTGGCGCATCCCCCCTTCGTTCGATGGCCATGTTCGCGCTCCTCTACCGCGGTTTACCGCACTGGACGAAAAAGAGCGTAAGCGTTTGAGCCATTTCTTTACCGAATGGGCTGAACTGGTAAAATCGGCGCTGCGGCCCGGCGGTCACGTGTTTATCGCCACAAATGCCTTTCTGGCCCCATTGGTCTACTCCGCTTTAATGGCCGGAGGATTGGAGTTTCGCGGGCAGATTATCCGGCTGGTGCGGACACTGCGGGGCGGCGATAGAGCCAATTGGCTTCCATTTTGTCGAAACCGGTGCGCGTTACGCTCGCGGTGATGGTACGACCACGACTGTATGTAGCAGGCAGCCCTGCGTCGTGGTATCCTGTTGAGCACTGGTTTGCAGGGACGGAATCTATGGCCAACGCATTTGAATTAACCAACCCGTCCGACATCAACGGCCATCCAACTCTGGCTCGCGTCTCTACCCCGCCGCGGGTTACCACGTTGCGGTCAAAAAAGCTTATCCCTTTCGGCTGGTACGGGGGAAAGTTTTCCCATCTGGACTGGCTGCTGCCATTGCTCCCTGCCTGCCACCATTATTGCGAACCGTTTGCCGGGTCGGGTGCGGTTTTGCTGAATCGCCACCCCGCATCCATTGAAACATACAATGATCTGGATGGAGAAATATGTAATTTCTTCCGCGTACTACGGGAGCAGAAAGATAAGCTGGTTGAATCCATTGGCCTGACGCCCTTTTCCCGGGAGGAATTTGCGCTGTCATGCCAACTGGACCCCACCCAGTCACCGTTAGAAAGGGCCCGCCGATTCTACGTCCGCGCCCGGCAGGTCCGCACCGGGCTGGCCCAGACCGCGACGATCGGCCGCTGGGCGAATTGCAAACATACCAGCCGCAGCGGCATGAGCGGCGTAATCAGCCGGTGGCTTGGCGGCGTTGACGCACTGCCGGAAATTGCTGCCCGTTTGCTACGGGTGCAAATTGAGAATCGCCCCGCTATAGCCATTATCCGGCTGTACGATTCTCCGGACACACTGTTTTATTGTGACCCGCCTTATATTCATTCCACGCGTGGAGATTCCAACGCCTATGGCCACGAAATGACCGACGACCAGCACGGCGAATTAGCCTCCGTACTCAACGCCGCTCAGGGCATGATTGCAATTTCCAATTACCCATGCGCACTTATGAACAACCTGTATCCTGCAGACAAGTGGTACAAAACACTGGGGCCGGAAAAAACCAACCACGCTACCAAGGGCACTCGCCAGGAAGCGCTTTGGACAAATTACGATCCCCGCAAGATACGCAAAGGACGGCTCGAATAAAAACGGCAACGATGTGCGAACCGTGTATGAGATGAAACTAAAAGCTGTTACCATCGGCGACATCAACGTAGCTTTGGAAAAACTTGCAGCGCATCCGGTGGGCCTCCGCAATTATATCTTTATTACCACGGAGCCAGTCGACTTGGAAGTGCTCAGATACGCGGCGGACCAATACGACCAACTTGGCGGGACCGAAATAGCAATATTAGATTGCTTGGGCTTTCTCCGCCATTTTTTACACCTGTTCCACTCGCAGAGAACTGATTTTCTCGACGCATACCAGGAGTTGCTGCTGGCTGAGCCGGAAAGCGCAGTAACCCATACCCTCAAAGAGGCTTTTCTCACTCTGCGAAAAGCGGCACTTGGAAGCCAGTAAATGCAAGGGAAATGCGCAGCCCAGCCGCCGGTGGCAGGCTATATTCGACAAGGCCGAGGATTCGGCGGCGCACTAAAAATTTGGTGTACTTTAAAAATATGGTACAATACCAAGTATGAATGTGCTTTGGATTGAGAATCCAATGGACCGTTCGCATCGCCGTGGTTTGGCGGAGCACCGTCGTTAGGCCGGAAGTATTATCACTGTTGATAGGCTTCTACCTGAAGGAGGTGTTTATGTTAGAACTCTTGCCAAAATTGGGCAGGTTAGTCCTGCGTGGAGCCGCTCTGCTGCCGGTCCTGGGATGGTAAAGCTCCGCCAGACGCTTGGTAAGAACGGCCCGAAGGATTCCCGAAGAGCAGAGAAGGGGGGTTCGATTCCCCCCGCCGGCCTTATCAATTTATTTCCCATCGGCCCTGTTTCGGGGGGGCTGCTGTAGGCGAGGTAGCAGCCGCTTGGCCATGCCCTGAGCTGAACAAATAGGAGTCCGAAATGCTCCCGATCGCGTGTTCCCGTTCTTCCCCCGGTGCGCCGCCAATCTTTGCCTTAAACTTATTTGGTTATCGGAAAGTAGCGTTGCATGACAGATGGCCATAAAGTATTCGTAAGTTCAACCTGCTACGATCTGATTGACCTGCGCGCCGAGGTGGAGCGAGGGTTGAGGGATATGGGGCTGTCGCCGGTTCTTTCCGACCGCGGCACTTCGGATTTTAAATTAGCGCAGGACCAAAATTCAGTTGAAACCTGTCTTGTAAATGTGGATGACTGCGACCACTTTATTCTGATTCTATCTCAGCGCTATGGGCCGACCTTGGAATCCTACGGCTACGGCGAGTTATCCGCTACACACGTTGAATACAATCGGGCGTTAGACAGGAAAAAACCGGTTTACTTCTACGTGCGGGACCACCTTAAGGCCGACTACGATCACTGGAGAAAAAATCCCACTGCTGAGAATCGGTACCCTTGGTGCAAAGGCAAAGACGACGCCATAAAATTGTTTAGCTTCATTGACCAACGCACTCAACCGCCCGGCTCAACCGAGGTTCGCAACAATTGGATTCAGACATTCCAGTCTTCTGTTGATTTGGTCCAACAGATCCGGAAGGATCTGGCCGCACCTGCGGGCGGGGCGCTCCTGCAACACCTCGCCGAAACCGGTCAACTACCAGAAATAGAAATCGAGAAAGCAACCCTAGAAATGGCCTTGGCAATGGACGGAAGCCGAAAATTAGATTGCCTCTCCATCACCTACCAGGAAGTTGGCCCAGTTAGCCCGTACGACCTCAAGGTGGGCCTAAAACAGCCCAACGACAAAGGCAGCGTTACCGAAAGCGACGGGGGCCGCCCGGGGTGGACGGGCAAATCCTCCCCGGTAATCAGGGGACGCCAATACGAGGTATCGTTTAGGAACGTCGTGAAC
>JAJZCT010000350.1 GCA_021828925.1 Planctomycetota bacterium | reverse complement strand
TCTTTGTACAGGGTTATGAAGCGTCTGCTGTGGCGAATGCATGAACGGCAGGATGATCACGTGGGTGTCGGCGTTATCGGCATGCAATGGATATTTAATGTCATGGCCCGCTATGGGCACTCTGAACTGGCATGGAAAATGCTTAACCAGACCACGTATCCCGGCTGGGGCTATATGGTTAAACATGGCGCCACAACCATTTGGGAACTCTGGAACGGCAACACCGCCAACCCCGCAATGAATTCACAGGATCATGTCATGTTCATTGGAGATATGCTGACATGGCTATTTCAATATGTAGGCGGCATTCAAAGCGACACCAGCGCCCCGGGCTTTGAGCACATTATGATGAAACCGCACTTTTTAAACGGCTTAACTTATGTAAATACCTGGCACCGTTCGCCCTATGGCAAAATTATCAGCAACTGGAAAATCAAGTCCAACGGTACATTCCGTTGGCAGGTGCGGGTACCGGCCAATAGCTTCGCGACGGTGGAAGTTCCCGCAGCCGCTGCAAACGCCGTCACGCTTAATGGCCATAAGATCAGCAATAAGCCTTGGATTAAATTCGTGGCGTATGTCAATGGCAGAGCCATTTATATGCTGGAATCAGGGAATTACCGATTCCGATCCGTGTTGACGGATAAGCCATAACAGACGGAGTACAGGATCATGGGCCATAAGACTTCCCGGTACCGTTGGCTGGAAACAGTTTTGGTCTCTGCAGTGGTACTGGGTGCGAGCTTTTTGTCGGGCGTGGCGCGTCCGGCTGGCGCACAATCGGCGCCGGCTCGGCGGATTACCGTGCCGGTAGCCGGGCCGGACACGTGGGGTGCCATTGACGCTTTAGGCCGTGTGTTGCCCCATTACCGCTCGGTTGGTTCGCCGCGCAAAAATAAGTCGGTCGGTATTTTCTACTTTACCGCATATAACCACCCCGCCTCACACGTCGCCAACGGCAAAAAGGAATATTACCTGTATGACAATAATAAGATCATCGCTCGGCGGCATTATCGCCCCGGCTGGTATCTCATCGGGCCGCTGGGAACAGTCCACTGGTGGGGCGAACCGCTGGTGGGTTATTACCGCAGCAGCGATTCGTGGGTAATTCGACAAAATGCCGAGATGTTGGCGGACGCCGGCGTCAATACACTGATTTTTGATAACACCAATGGCCCGACGTATCCGAACACGCAGCGAGCCATCTTCAAAACCTTTGAACGTTTGAGAAAATTAGGTGATGCGACGCCGGATTTCGCCTGCTTCACCGGTTCTGGAGCCTGGAATACCGATTACCAGAACATTTACAAAAAAGGCTTGTACAAAAATCTCTGGTTTCGGTGGGGTGGTAAGCCGCTGCTGCTTTATGTAGGCAAAGTCAACCAGATTCCGGCCAAACTGCGAAAGTTTTTTACGATGCGCTATTGCTGGGCCTGGACGGGAGGCAAAAATCGCTGGGGATGGGATAACGTAAGTTCCCAAAAACGGTTGGAATGGAAATACGCCTGGCACATCAGCCCTCAAGTGCCGGAGGAAATGCCGGTGGCCGTCGGCGGATGGGCGGCCTCCTCCAATATCGGACGGAGTTTTCATGACGGTATAGAGCCGCCGCGAGCTTTGCAGAATCCGGCCGCGGGATTATGTTTTGCGCAACAGTGGCGCCATGCACTGAAAGTGGACCCGGCGTTTGTGTTCATTACCGGCTGGAATGAATGGACCGCCGGCTGTTTTCCCAGTGGCGGGGCCGGACCGGGTTCCTGGCCCACGATGATAGGCCACCGGGTTAAACCCGGAGAGCCGATTTATGTCGATGAGTTTGACTCTGAATATTCACGCGACGCGCAGCCGATGAAAGGCGGCTTTGAGGACGACTATTACTATCAGATGGTTTTGAACATTCGCCGCTACAAGGGCGTTCATCCTTTGCCGCCGATCAGCAGAGCTACGATTCGCCTGCGTAAATCGTGGCGCCAATGGGCGTCTGTGGCCCCCTTGTTTATCAACAATGCCGGCTTGGCGGTGCGTCGGGATTATCAGGGTTGGGGCAACGGGCCGACATTGCCAGTGTACAAGAATAATACGGGCCGCAATGACCTGGTGGCAGCTAAAGTCTGTTACGACGCCAAGAATATTTACTTTTGGGTGCGGGCCCGCAAAACCATCACGAATTGGAAAAGCCCCAACTGGATGTTGCTGTTCATAAACTCCACAGGCGATCCGCATAAGGGTTGGCTGGGTTACAATTACGTCATTGATCGCAAGGTGCTCAACGATCACACCACTACAGTGCAGGAAAATATCGGCAGCCGATACCAATGGAAGACTGTAGGCCATGTGCAATACCGTCTGCAAGGTGATCAGATGGAAGTAGTGGTACCGCGGAAACTCCTGGGCCTCGCGGGAAAGTTGCCGCCGGATATTCATTTCAAGTGGGCGGACAACATACAGCAGACCGGCAAGTGGAGCGATTTTTACCTCAATGGCGATTGCGCTCCGCCGTTCCGTTTCTATTACCGGGCGAAGTTCCAGCGGTAAGGCAGTTTGCCCCCAGATGACTGGCAGTACATCAGTCGCGGAAAACTTTGCGGGCGTGGATGAAATTTTGAGCCATTGGCGTTAGATTGTGTGCCATGGCGGAAGACTTACAACCATCAAGCAATCCACAGGGGAATAATGACCCGGAACTCGGATTGCGGAAGGCCGATTCTCAATTGGCCTCCGGGCGGGCCGGGAAAGGGGCGAAATTTCCCGCGAGCGTGATTTTCCCGGCGTTGGCAATGCTGGTTTTATGTCTGGTGGTTTACTATCCATTACATGCCGCCGGGTTTATCTGGGATGATGGCTATTGGATTCTCAATAATCCCACCATGCATCATTGGCGGGATATGGCGGTGATC
>JAJZCT010000030.1 GCA_021828925.1 Planctomycetota bacterium | reverse complement strand
ACACAGTACATCGCCATGAACACCAGCGCCTTGGCGGGGCTGGCCGTAACGGCGCATAACAACAGTGCACTTTCCACCGCCACATTCGCCAACGTATCGGTAGCTCCAGCCTCGGCCGCGCCAAGTGCGGTCACGAATTTGGCCGCGATAGCCGTTAATGCGGCCCAGATCAATGTTTCCTGGACCGATCCCAATACCGCCGCCAATGAAACCGATTTGCTGATCCAACGCAGCACCGATGATGTGAATTTCGTCACTGTTTCGATGGTGGCCCAAGGTACCACAAGCTACACCGACAACGCCCTGGCGGGATCCACCACATATTATTACCGCGTTCTGGCTGAGAACGCCGGTAACTTGGCCGCCGCAAGCAACACCGCCTCGGCAACCACCGCCGCTTCCTCTCTTCCGGCCCCATGGAGCACCACCGCCATCGGAGCCACCGGCGGTTCGGGCTCCTACGCCACGGGCGGAACCTTCAGTATCACCAGTACGGGGAACATCGCTGGCGACACCCATGCGGCGTATTACATCGGCGCGCCATCCGACAGTTTCAATTACGTTTACCAGTCGCTGGGAAGCAATCAGCAGATTATCGCCCAGGTAAGCAGCCAGACCAACACTGGCTCTCAGACCAAGGCGGGGCTGATGATCCGCGCCAGCGGTGATGCCAACGCGGCTTTTGTTGGCATTTTTCTCAGCCCCAGTGAAGGGGTGGTGATGCTGGCCCGCAACGCCGCAGGCGATCAGGCCACCGACCCCGGCTACGATGGTGGTTACACGCTGGCGAGAGGAGCCATCTGGCTCAAACTGACGCTCCAGAACGGTGTGATCTCCGGATACGTTTCGACCAACGATGTAGACTGGTCGCTGGTCGGCCAGACCTCGGCCGTAGCCTTGGGCGCGGCTCCGGTGATCGGCCTGGCCGCCGACAGCGGCGGATCAAGTTCCAGTTCCACCGCCGCGTTCACCAATGTTTCCGTGGGGGCGGCCACCAGCCAGACACTGGTTCCGGAGATGCCGTATTACATGCAGGCCGAGGCGTTCTCCGCCAGTGACGGGCGGGTAACTTGGGCGGCGCTGCAGGGTGCCACCTCATTTAACGTGCGGCAATCGACGGACAATGGCCAGACATGGAGTCTGGTGGCCAGCGGTGGCACAGGATCGGAAGACACCTATTTGCCGGGGAATCTCTCGGCGAACACAACGTATCTATTCCGCGTGCAGGCGGTCAACGCCAACGGCGGCTCGCCGTACAGTTCGGCGGTGTCCATGACCACGGGGGCGTCTACGCGTTGGGGAATGTATCTGCCGCAGCCGCCGGTGACGGGGCCGGTGAGCAGCGGCCTGGACACCAATGTGGCGCTGAGTTCGGCAAGCCATCCGGTATATGCCGCGTCGTGGGAGAGCGCACAAATCTTGAGCCTATCCGGCAGTGTGACGGTACCACAACTCGGTGCGCAATACACGGTGGGGAGCTTTACCCCGGCGTCTTCGGGCGGCGGCAGTTTCGGTTCATCGGGGGTGCTGGTGATGCCAGCAGACCCCGGTGCAATCATCCAGAACACCAACACCAGCCAGAATAATACCTCCGGCGTCAACAACAACTACGGAGATTTAGGCTCCAATCCGAACCAGAAGGATACCCCGCCGGGAAATGGTCCCGCCCCAAATCCAAACCCGTGCCCCGGAAGTTCCGGTTCGCCTGTGGCTTATTCCAGCGGTTCGCCGGAAATTACCAGCCCGGGTCTTTTATCCACCGGCTTCGGAAGCGCCTGGGATACCAGTCTGAATTGGACCACCACGACAGTGTTTACGCCCAGCAGCATGTCGGGCAACGGCTGGTCCAGTGGCAGCGGGGCTTTCATTGAAAACGTCGGTGGAGGGGACAACGGGGCCAATCCCGACATCGTTGTCGTCGGCAGCGCCTACAGCCAACTTCAGTTCAACTACGACACCGGGACGGGCCAATACCGGCTCGCCACACCCGGTGACAGCGGCGAGAATAATGTGCTGACCCACAACTCCACCGGCGGCACGTATACCATGACGGATACGAGCGGCAATCAATATGTTTTTTATGATTTTTCCGGCGGGAACGCCGCAAATGTGCAGGGCTTGATCAAGCAGCAGGTGGACGCGCAAGGCAACGTGATTACTTATGCATACAATAGTTCGGGCCAGCTTACCAGCGTCACCGAGACCGACGCCGTCGGTGACACGGAGAGGTTCATCTACAGCTATATCTCCACCGGCGTCAACGCCGGGCGGGTTTCTCTGATTCAGCAATCCATCCAGCGGGCCGGGCAAAGCTCGGCCACACTCTACCGTCAGATGGCCCTGACCTATTATGACGGCAGCTACAGTGGCGACATGCAATACGGCAACGCCGGGGATTTGCAAACCGTCACCATTGAGGATGGCGGCGGCAACGTCATCGGCCAATCCTGTTACCGTTATTACACTCCCGCTGACCGGACGCAATCCGGCATCACGGTTGGCTTCGTTGGTGGCCTGCAATATGACTTTGGCCCCAACGCGTTCGTCCGGCTCCAGGGGGCGCTGGCCGCATACAACACCGCCAACGGCACCAGCTACGACGCGTTTGATGCCCCGGCATCGGTTGTCGCCCCTTACGCGGACCATTACTTCCAATACAATTCCAATCATCAGGTCACGCTGGAAAGCTTCTCTCAGGGCGGGTCCGCCGCCACCAACGGTTTGGGCACACAAACCTACGCCTATTACCAAAACCCCAGTTTTGCCGTGGGCGACAGTTACAATACCTGGATGGTCCGCACCACGCAGACGCTGCAGGACGGCAACCAGAACATCGTGTACACCAACGTCAACGGCGACGAACTCCTGAAGATATTTGTTGACAACACCGATTCCGGAAATTCCACCAATCAGGGGAAGGTTTGGATAACCGCGACCACCTATGACAGCCAGGGCCGAATGATTGAAACCATTTCGCCCTCGGCCATTAACCTCAATTCCCCGATACTCAATGGCGCAACCACGGCTTCGGCCATTGAAGCAGCCATCGAACCGTACGCCGATCTGGGAATATCCGAGGGGTTGGTTTACAGCAATACCGGCCTGATCAACAGTACCACTTATTACGGTAGTACCACTGCCACAACCACCGCACCCGGTGGCGCAGCCGGGTATGTCGAGGCGGATTATGTCGAGCAGGGAAGCGGCGGCACGCCCATTGAACAGGATTCCTATACTTACATCCAACATCTGGATTCCAACGGCAACACGATTTTCCCCGAAGCCGCCTTTACCCAATATCAAAGTTCCGCCGGTAACGGCTCGGTACCCGAAACCACAACCTACGGCTATTCCTGGCAGAATAATGCGTCCGGCTATGTCACCAACCAGATCGCCGATTTGACGACGACCAATCCCGTGGTCTCCACCAGCCAGAACGGTTCCGGCACCGCCACGACCACCCAGACCGTTTACAACCAATTCGGCCAGCCCGTATGGACCATGGATGCCAAGGGATTTATTACGTATACCGCTTATGACAATGCCACCGGCGCAGCCATCCAAAGCGTGCAGGATGTCAACACCGCCAATCTTTCCAATCTGGAAAACTATTCCGGAACCTATCCGGGCGGAACGCTGGCCTTCGGCTCCAACGGCTACAACCAGTACGGTGTGCCGCAACTGCCCTCGGGCTGGGCCACACCAACCGGCGGCGGGCTAAATTTAGTTACCACCAATTATGTCGATAACCTTGGCCGCGCCCTTGAATCAATTTCACCCGGTGGCAGCATCACGCTTTATGTCTATGATGACGCCGACCGTGCCATCTTCACGCTGACCGGTGTGGCACTGGACACCTCCAACAATACCCTGACGACCACGGGTCCAATTGTCATGACGCGCGTGGAGGTGCCGTACACTTATACAACTGGTGGTGTTACATATGGCGCAACTTATGATGAAACCATAACCTTCAGCGTCAATACGCCGATCAGCTACAGCCTTGGTGGAAGCAACGGCGAAACGGTGATCCCCGTATTGCCCGGCTTTATACCGGGAAATGGCACTGGCAGCGGTCTGGACAATGTGCTGAATTTAACTGGCGACGGCACCAGTACAGCGCCCCAATTCACCATTCAGAGCCTGTCCCGCGCGTTGTACAACGCCGGTGGACAACATGTGGAGTCCGACGCCTATGCCAATATTACCAACGCCACCTATCTGGCCACAAATCAGGACAGCCCGTATAGCGGTACTAAAATCACCAATGAATTGTCAGGCCAGGCCCCCAACGGCAACTATTATGCCACCTATTACGGGTACGATGCCGATGGCCGCCAATATCAGATCATCGACGCCAACGGCACCGTCCACGATACGGTCTACGATTCCCTGGGCCGGGTGGTCTCCAATTGGGTGGGCACAAACGATACAACCAACAATGGCCAACCCTTCACCGGCTCCAATGCCGGCACCGGCAACAATATGACGGAGGTTCAATCCTATATCTATGACAATGGCTCCGTTGGTGATTCCAATGTCACTGAAGTAATCGAGTATCCCGATGGCAACACCGCCAGCACTCAGCAGGTCAGTCTGCTGAGCTACGATTTTGAGGATCGCCTGGTCGCCACAGAAACGGGCCTGACTCTGAACGGTTCCGGGGCGGTTGTTACCAGTGCCAATGACGCCTACCCCGGCATTACCGTCTACTCACTGGATAACCTCGGCAATACGCTGGCGACACTTAACTTCAACGGTGCCGCCACCACCATCGCCAACGCCATTGCCGCCGCGGCCAGTGCCGCGCCCGGTGCGGTGCTTGCGGGACTCGTCGGTTACACCACCAGTCAATACGATTCCCAAAATCGCGATTACGAAGACCAGACCTACAGCGTTGATCCCACCACCGGAACCATTTCGGCAACCGCCTTAACCTCGTACACCTTCTACGGCCCAAGAGGGAACGTCATCGAGACTGTAGCCCCAACCGGGCTGGTCACAAAGAACGTATACAATGGCGTCAATGAACTCGTCGATACCTTCACCACCGACGGTGGTGCGGTCAACAACGGCGGGTCGGTGGTACTGACCTATGCCGCCGCCGGCTCGGTATCCAACGATGTGGTCATCAATCAAACCGCCTACGGTTATGACGGCGACGGCAATCTTATCGAAACTGTTCATGCTCAACGCTTCAACACCGATCCAATTCTCGGCAGTGCCGCCGAAGGTGCATTGTTTACCGATACGGTTAACAGCGACGGCAGCCTGACGGTCACGCCCGCAAGCAATACCGACAGCAGCCTCGGTGCCAGAATCTATTATTCCGCCACTTATTATGACGCTGCCGACCGGCAGATTGCCACAGTCAATGCGGGGACCAATCCAACCGGAGCCGGTGGAGCGGCCACGCCCTGGGCCAGGCCGGCTGATGCGCCGACTTCGGTGACTGATTCCAACTTCGCGGGCGATCTGATTACGCTTACAAGTTACAATTCGGCCGGGGAAGTGTATGAAACCACCGATCCCAACGGCATTGTATCAGCCAGTTATTACAATAACCTTGGTGAAACCACACAAACCATCGCCGCGTATGATCCCTCCGTCAACAGTGGTAACCCCACCAACGACCAGAACCAGACCACACTGTACACATATGACGGCCTCGGCGACCAGACCAGTATGACCGCCGAAGACCCATCCACCGGCAACCAGACCACAACCTACATCTACGGCGTAAGCGCCGCCACCGGCAGCAATATCACCAGCAACGACCTGCTCTACCAGACCGTCTATCCCGCTGTTGCCGGTACTGCGGATACTGTTTCCACTGCCTATTCTGCTTTGGGTCAGGTGATCCAGAGCACCGACCGCAATGGCAACGTTCATCAATACACCTACGACACCGCTGGGCGCAAAATCAGCGACACCGTTACCACGCTCGGTGCGGGCGTGGATGGCGGCGTGAGAAGAATTGATACCGCTTACAATGCTCAGGGCTTGGCGTATCTTTACACCAGTTACGCCGACACTGCGGGCACGCAGATCGTCAATCAGGTGGAAAACATCTATAACGGTCTGGGCCAGTTGGCATTCCAGTATCAGGCTGTCACCGGGGCGGTGGATATTTCCACCACGCCGGTGGTGGAGTATACTTATTCCAGTCCAGCCAACGGTTCAAGGATTACCAGCATGGTTTACCCCAATGGACGCACGATCGACTATAACTATTCAGGCACCAACCTGAACAGCGCGCTGGATAATGCCATCGGCCGGTTGGATTCCATCAGCGACGGTGCCAACTCCGGTGGTGTCGGGCAGGTGCTGGAACAATACAGTTATCTGGGCTTAAGCACCATCGTGCAGCGCAATCATCCGCAGACGGGCATCAACTTAACCTACCTCGGTTCCAGCGGCAGCATTGGTGCCGGTGGGGACCAATACGTGGGCCTCGACCAGTTCGGCCGCGTCGTTAATCAGAACTGGGTGAATTCCAGCGGCGTAACGGTGGACGGTTACACCTACAGCTATGATGCAAATGGAAACGTGACGGCTAAGAATAACACGCTTGACTCGGCCTATTCGCAAACGTTCACCTATGACCAGCTTAACCGCCTGGCAAGCAGCACACAGGGCGGGTCGGCCTACCAATCGTGGAACCTCGACAGCCAGGGCAATTGGTCGTCGTTCACGAATCAGGGTTCAACCCAAACCGAGACCGCCAATGCGCAAAATCAGATTACCAGCATCAGTGGCCAAACCACACCGACGTACGACGCCAATGGAAATATGACCACGGATCAGGTCGGCAACACGTATACATACAATGCGTGGAATCAACTCGTCGCCGTGAAGGATTCCGCCGGGCAGGTGATCGCTCAATACACGTATAATGCGATGGGGTACCGTATCACGGAAACCTATCCGCAAGGCGGCAACACCATCGCCGCCGGGACCGTCAACTATATTTATTACGATTCGTCGTGGCAGGCTATTGAGACTCGCACCGATGGCACAGCCAGCAGCAACGTGACATCGCAAACAGTCCGGTCTGCGGCGTATATCAACGCCGTTGTGCTGCAGGATACATATTCCGCAGGGGTGATTCAGCCGAACTCGCGGCTGTATTTCCTGCAGGACGCCAATTGGAATACCACGGCCACTGTGGGCTACAACAGCACCACCGGCACATGGGACGTCACGCAAAGATATGTATATAGCCCGTACGGCACCATCACCGTATTAAATGCCGATTGGTCCACGCCACCAGCAGGCACGCAACCCGCCGTAGATAATCTCTATCAAGGCATGGCGCTCGACCCGGTGACAGGATTATATTACGCCCGCAACAGAAACTATTCGCCATCCCTTGGCCGGTGGATCAGTCAGGACCCGGCAGGTTACATCAACGGGGCCAACACGTATCAATTTGTGATGAGCAATCCGGTGGGGAATGTGGATCCGTGGGGGACAGGGACCCCGTACGGTGGAATACCCTATTCGCAGTGGCAGAAAATCCATCCGGTGCCGCCGTGGCATACATGTCTTGGGAATGACCTGACCATTGCTGGCGGTGTTATCGGCGTTATTGGGGTCGGCGTCGGGATCGTTATTCCGCCAGCAGGGATTATCATCAGCCTTGTAGGCATTGGTATTGGCTTGGCCCCCCTGGGGGCACCTTCGTGCGGCTGCCAATGACGGTAAGGTTATCTATGCGCAGGACATTTTACTTGTTATTTAAGATCATGTCGGATCCAAGAGCCGATAGGGTGGCCTTTGGCCTTGGCGGCATCGCATTTGCCGTTTGGATATTCCTTTTAGTGTTTATTTCGTCGGCATACATCGCGGGTATGGTGACTTTCCTAGCCTTCCTTCTAACCGGAATAGTTATTAGGGCAGCCCAAAATTACAATGCGAAACGGCTTGATCGAATTACGATCCGCCAGCACGCACGAAATGCTGCGGAATTTGGGCGAGAAGGCATAGACGAGGATAACCCCGCTCTTCCCTCTTACTTGTGCGCACCAACCATTTCATGGAGGCGGCGCTGGCGGCAAATCGAGCTGAACTGCACTGTTGCGAACGCCATTGAGATCGTTCGATCCTGTGCGGCGGAATTTCCCAAGATCCGGCCGGTGCTCGCAGTCTATATTTTGAGCGGTGACCAGTGTGTCATTGCCGGCACGGTATCGGGAGGGCAAGCTCGCCTGTGGCCACCAGTGGGCACCGACGGGAAGCTCGACGCTTCCACCACTCCGGCGTGCGTCCGCCTGCACGCCCTTCGATGCTGGAATTGGCACCTGATGCCGGGCGTAGTGGCAGTCACCATCGGCCTCAAGGGCGACGCTTTCGCCGCCCTGACCTTTGCATCAGTCGCCGTGCTCTGGATGGGTTGGGCCGCCCTTTGGATCATGCCACCGATTGAGGTTTTTGCCGACAGAATTGTGGAAAAAGTGGGCCAATTGGAAACGAAAATGGATAATTAGTGGCCGTTGAAGTGGCCCGACCGGAGGAGCGAAACGGGGTCGGAACTGCTCTGTCTCAACCCTCAAAACATGGCCACGATCATAAGATCGTGGGTAAGCACACGCAACAGCAGGTCTTTTTTTCGTCCACGCGCAGCCTTGGCTCGGCAGGCGGCTCCCAAATTGCGTTTGGCCATGCTGTTGACCGTTTCAACCTGCCAGCGTTGACCGTATGGTTTTCGATGTCGAGAGTGCGCGAAGCGATGCCGCATCACGCGGCGATAATGTGTCTGTCTTTTAAACCACGCCTTCAATTAGGTAAAGGGATATGGGAGTCTGTTGCCGTCGCAAGCAAAAGGAGAAAAGCGATGGCGATAAAACGTAGCGGTCATTCATCGGATCCCCTGCGCGAAGGGCGGGAGTTTTGGTCTCTGGCGTTGGCGTTGCAGCGTGAAAGTGGACTGACCATGGCGGCTTTCTGTAGGCGGGAGGGCCTCAGTGACAAAGCCTTCTCGCGTTGGAAGCGCAGACTGTCTTTGCCACCTGAGCGTACGGCGGAACCGGCGGTATTTGTGCCGGTGGGGTATTTAGCCCGGTAGGTCTGTAGAAACGGTGTCAACGGGCGCTCAAAACCAGCCAGCAAAGCTGGCTCCTGCATACCTCGAATTTGGGGCGGTCGACAAGACTTTTTTCCCCCCCTTTTGTCTGTTTTGTCGGGGCGCTCCCTGGTTGGGCGTCTTTGGCGGCCCGCTCCTTGAGGCGATAGGCTCCGCCCGGTGATGGGCAAGATATCGGCGTGACGCAGGAAGCGACCGAGGATTGGGGTGGGCGAGGGCACATCGGCCAAGAGCCTACCCGCAATGGCAGGGATTCCCATTGGCACCGTTAGAATCTATCGTGGGGTTGTTACATATGTAACATTTACGTTTGACTTATGATGGAGTGGCGTTTATTATATGCTTGATGTTGGTTCGTTAGGAGAAACACTTGTGAAAGATATCGCCATGCCAACTGAAGAGGACAAGGGTACCGCCCTGATGGTCTGGTACGAGACGGCGATCAGACAATATCCGGATGGGTTGGTTACACAGGCCCAGGCGGCGCGGATACTGAATATCAGCCGTATGGCCATATCGCGGTTGGTGTCGCGCGGGCACCTCCACGCGGTGTATTTCCCGAAACCTCCGGAAGTGGAGGGCATACCGGTTGGCAATGATGATCCATTCTGGCTGAAACTCATGGCGGTGGTGGACAAGTACCTGAGTCCCGGTTCAGAAAAGCCGATTATCTGGCCGGAAGCCTCGTTTGTGTCGTTCAGGGATGTTAAGCAGCTGTGGGCGGATGCGGAATTGCACGCAAAATGCCGTTACGACTGGTTTAAGGAATTTGGGTTACCCAAGCCCAAAAGCGTCAGGGATTCAAGGAGGACCAAATGATTGACCAGAACGCCGGGGAACTGTTCACGGAGCAGCAGGCGGCGAAAATTCTGCACATGTCGCAGCGGCGGCTTTACTCCCTGCGGAAACAGGGGAAGATAGCGTACATTCAGGACGGCCATCGGGTAAAGTATCGGCGTACGCAGTTGGATAATTACCTTGAGACCAATACCATTCCAGTTCAGGAGGTTCATTGACGATGGCGAGCATTGGACGTGATAAGAACGGACACCGGCGGATACTGTTTGTCGGAGAGAATGGAAGGCGGAATACGATCCGCCTGGGCAAGTGCACGGAGAAACAGGCTGAAGCGTTCAAGATCAGGATTGAAGCCTTGATTGCCGCACGCATTACCGGGCAACAGGATGATGAAGTAAGCCGGTGGGTGGCCGGCCTGCCAGATCATATACATACCCGCATCGCCAAAACGGGGCTGCTATCGCCACGGCAGCACCGCAGCGAAAGCTTGAACAGCTTTCTGCAAAGGTACATCGCCAACCAGGCCGATCGGAAGCCCAACACCAGGAACAGTTACGAGCAAGCCCGGCGATGGCTGGTGAGGTGTTTTGGTGAGCATCGGCCGATCAACCAGATTACCGCAGCCGATGCGGGTGAATTTGTGCAATTCATGGTGGGTAACGGCTTAGCCGCCCGCAGCAGCGCCCGGCGGAAAACCGGGTTGGCCAAACAGTTCTTCAAGGCCGCCATCCGGGAGGGCGTCTACCGGGGCAGTAATCCGTTTGAAGGCCTTCCGTGCAACGTACGGGCGGATAAATCGCGTCAGGCGTTTATTGAGCGGGAGACCATCGAGAAGGTCATTGATGCCTGCCCGAACGCCGAGTGGCGGCTTATGGTCGCCCTGGCCCGCTATGGTGGGCTTCGCGTCAACACCGAGCCTCCGGAATTGCGGTGGAGTGAAATAGACTGGGTTACGGGCACGATGCGGGTGCGAAGCCCCAAAACGGAGCATATCGATGGGCACGGAAGCCGGATCATACCGATATTTCTGGAATTGCGGCCCTATCTGGAGGATGCTTATAAGCTTGCCGAGCCGGGGGCGGAGTTTGTGATAACCACATACCGGCAGAAGAACGCCAATCTCAGGACAACATTTGAGAAAATTATTCGACGGGCGGGCGTGAAGCCATGGCCGAAATTATGGCACAATCTGCGTGCCAGCAGACAGACCGAATTATGCCGGCGCCATCCGGAGCATGTTGTGTGCGATTGGATGGGCAACAGCCGTTCGGTGGCGAGGGAGCATTACCTTCAGGTGACGGACGCGGACATACAGCGGGCGCTTGATAAACCCTGCAACGGGGGACAAGTGGAGGACGGGGGCGCGGCACAGAATGCGGCACAGCAACCGGCGGAAATGGCCCGCAGCAATCCGCAAATGCCAACTGGTCAAAGTGGGAAAGTGCCTGATTTGCGGGCATTTGCGGATACATGCAGTGATCTGCATGAAAATCAAATGCGCCCGGCAGGAGTCGAACCTGCAACCTTCGGTTCCGTAGACCGACGCTCTATCCAATTGAGCTACGAGCGCATGTCAATGTGCTTTCCGGCTCCATTGACGAATGGGTTATTATCCTCAACATGCCGTGAAATGCAAGGATTCAATGAAATTTTTAATCCGCCCTTGATCCGCTTTTCATCAGCCGGCGCTCCGGTGGTACCGCCGGAAATCAGAATTTGGTGATGGTACACGCATCATGTCAACGTGAATGGCACAGATGATTAACGGCAGGCTGGCGGAGCCAGGGGTTTACAATCAGGTGGCGGAGCGCATAATGCTTCCGCGTAATAATTTGGAGCATTCATGGAAAAGCCAGTGCCGTCAACCCATGCCGCCAAAACCCGTATTCTTACCGGTGATACTCCCACCGGACGCCTGCACCTTGGCCATTTTGTCGGATCACTGGAAAACCGGGTGCAACTGCAGGATCAATTTGATTGCTATTTCATTATTGCCAATGCGCACGCCTTCACCACGCGCGCCGAACAGCCGGCGGACATCCGGCAGAGTGTTCTGGATATTGCGGCGGATTATCTCGCGGCGGGAATTGATCCAAAAAAAAGCACCATTTTTGTGCAATCGGAAATTCCCGCCATCGCCGAGCTGACCTTTTTCTTCAGCATGCTGGTTCCATTTTCCCGGCTTATGCGCAACCCCACAATCAAGGACGAAATTCGCGATAAAAATCTCGGGGACAGCTACAGCTTCGGCTTTCTGCTGTATCCCATCGGGCAGATTGCCGACATTCTGGCGTTTCGCCCGGCGCTGGTGCCGGTGGGTGAAGACCAGTTGGCACACCTGGAATTGACACGCGAAGTGGCCCGGCGGTTTGATCAAATGTACTGCGGCGTTGATCCGCAGACGCCGGACGAACAGTATGTTCAGGCCGGCGGATTGTTTCCAGTTATTGAACCGCGCCTGGGCCGGGTGCGAAGGCTGGTCGGCATTGGCGGTCCCGGTGAGCACGGACAATTGCTCAAAATGAGCAAATCTCTCAACAACGCCATTTATCTCAGCGACGATCCGGATACCATCCGCAAAAAAGTCAGGTCCATGTATACCGATCCGAACCGGAAAAAAGCCACCGATCCGGGCCGCGTGGAAAACAATCCGCTATGGATATTCCATGAAACATTTAATCCGGACACGAACTGGGTTAAAGAAGCGGAGGAAAAATACCGCACCGGCGGCATCGGTGATGTGGATTGCAAAAAAAAGCTGGTGGACGTGCTGGTGGCGCTGATTGAACCCATGCGTCAGCGGCGGATGACTTTTGAAAAAGATCCCGCCGAACTGCTGGAAATCCTGCGGGACGGAACCGCCCGCGCCAACGCGGTTGCCGAGGAAACACTTCGGCTGGCGAAAATCGCATTAAAACAGGATTTTCTGCCCCGCCGAACGCTGCAGTAAGTTTGATTGATGACCCGCCGGAAATCAGAAGCAGTGCCAGGCTGAAGTACGCACCGGCGCGCATATTCCGGCCGCGCATGGTTGTAGACCACGGATGTGATGTGAATGTTGTCCAAGCCCCCGTTCGCGGAAACGGCCGCGGGTTGCCATCCGGCGTATGAGTATGCGGCACTTCGGCAAATCTGTCATGCGCCCGATTTCGGCTTGCCTGGCCGCATGAACTTGAGAACTCCGGCTTTTGGGCTATGATACATGTTTTGACGGGTTGCCTTGGAGCCAACATGCTGGGCGTATTTATTGCACATCTGGT
>JAJZCT010000029.1 GCA_021828925.1 Planctomycetota bacterium | reverse complement strand
GATGAAAAGCCCGGGGATTTCCAATCCGGCCTAATCCCCGCCAGATCGTTGTACATCCAGCCCAAGATGTCGCCGAACATGATGTGGTTCATGGATGCCGGGCCAGGCTGGCCCGGCGAAACGGCCTTGGTTCCCCACCCCTCCCAAAGCGTCGTCGCACCATTCAGAATCCATTGCCCGTAGCTGGGATACGTGGTTTGGGTGGCAATGCGATACGCCAAATGGGTGTATCCATACCGGCTTAAGACCCGGAATAAGCACTTATCTCCGAATATGCCAACGTCCAGGTGGTCATGGTGGGCGTGAACATCCGCCACCAATTGACCAACCGCTGCCGCGGTCCCGCCGGCCGGGACCAATCCATAGTAAAGTGGCAGGGCCTGGGCGGCTTGGCCGCCATTATCATAAACACCGTGGCCACGATAATACTGGGCATTGAAGGCTCTTTGGATATCCGTAGCGTCGGCGGCAAACATTCGAACATCGTGGATTTTTCCCAAAATGCCCGCCATCCGCCGCAGCAGGATCGCATCATGAAACAAAATACAGGAAGAAACGAAGAAAATCGGCGGCGGTGTACGGCTGCAAGTAGCCCAGTCACCGAGCGCCCATCCTTTTCCATGTGTGCTTTTATAAAGAGCGAATATGTAGAGAAAGTACTTTTTTATGCCATCATAATGCCGGCTTAATATTTTTCCATCACCCTGAAACCGGTACTGGTTCCAGGTTACAAATTCATAGGCGCTCTCAAAATCGGGCGATATGTCATTCCCGTCCCAATCCCAGCCGCTTGGATTCGGTACGATCAAGGATAGTTGGCCGCTTGGATTCTGGGTATCAGCGGTATCATTGAGCCATTTTGCGTAGCCAGCCTGATTATCATAAGTCATCATGCCCTGTACCGACGCCAGCCACGTGTCACCGGTCCAGCCCAGCTTTTCACGACTCGGGCAATCCGTTGGATAACCCATGAAATTTGAACAGTAGCTGCGGTTAGTCGCGTCGGCGATGGCGTTGAGCAGGGGATTGCCGCACCAGAACACGCCGGAGCGATGAAAAGCCGTATGTATAAACTCCGCCTGAATGCTGATAATATCGTGGCGCGACGCCAATCCGTTAATCTGCACATACTGAAAACCGTTGTACGCAAAATTCGGATGATAGGTGAACGGCTTGTCATTGGCCGGGATAATGGTGTCCGCCTGGAATGAACCGGTATATGTAAAGAGCGATATTGGATTACGGTTGACCAAGCCATTGGAAAACAGGCGTTCACCATACTTGAGTACCACCGGAACACCTGTTTTTCCTTTGGCCGTAAGCGTAACCCACCCCGACATATTCTGTGGAAATTTAACCACGAATACATGTGGTTCAGGCTCGGTGACGGACACCGGGGCGAGGCGTTGCACCACTTCACAGGGCGGCATGAGTTGCGATGTAAGCCGGCCGGTCGGAGCGGCCACGATTTTGGCGTGGGCGAGGGTTGGCATTGCCCGATCCGGATCATTCCAACCATGAATTTTCAATGCCGCGTCATACACCTCGCCGTTGTAAACCCCATCCGCCAGACGCGGCCCGGCCGCAGCCTGCCATGTGCCGTTGGTGGCTATCCACTTTGTTTTCCCGCCCGGTGTTTGCAGCAGCAGGTTCATCTTGGCGCGAGGCCAAGCCCGCCACAAGGCGTGCTGGAAACCCCATACGTCTCGCTCCATCATGTTGTACCAGCCATTGCCCAAGGCAATCGAGATAATGTTGCGATTCCCTTTGCGCAACAAGGATGTCACATCAAAACACTGATAGGGTACCGCTTTGGAGTAATCGTACATCGTAGAATAGAGCACGCCCGGTCCAACCGCGCGGCCGTTGACCAGCACCTTCCAGTAGCCAAGGCCGGATATGTACATGTAAGCGTGTCGCACGTTTGCGGGCACGCGAAATACCTTGCGAAAAATCGGGCACGGTTCCTTTTGAATCCAACTTTTATGGAAAATCTTCTTCGGCAACGGCAAGCCGTAATAGGCGTTATGCGGCGTGGTGTAGAAAGAATTGCTAATTTTATGCTGATAACTGATCCAACTTCCCCGCCAATCGCCGGCCTTCAACGGTCCGGTCATCCAAGTAGCCACACGGCTCCATTGCGATTGCCAACCCGACCGGCTCCATACCCGCACGCGCCAGTAATAATGCGTGTACGGCTTAAATGCCGGACCTTTATATTGTGCGAGAAACTCCGGATTCTCCACCACCTTGCCGGAATCCCAGATCAGATCATGCCCATCGCCAAGTTCAGACGGAGAATGTGCCACCTGAATCTGATACGCCGCTTCGTGCCGCAACGTCTCCCGTTGCGGCGGCATCCACGTCAAACGCGGATGCGATTGCTGCACGCCCAGCGGATCGCGCAGCCATTGGCAATGCAGTTGGCTCGGGGCGTTGGCGCTACCCGTGCGCATCGGGAGCACCGGTTTAACGCGATCCATCCGTGGAATTTGGGCAAGGAGGACGGTAGGTGGGTTCGCCACAGCCACGGCCTGGGCCCCAGCGAACGCCAATATCATAAGCACGGCCGCCCACATTGCTAGTGCTCTGTCAAGCCAAGAACGCCGGTAAGTATTACGGTCAGACATCATCATTGAACGCGCTCCTCAGTGGCCCGTCTTACCGACTGCCAGTTTGAAATTACTAACGACACCCTTGGTTATTTGCGCATTACCCCATGCAATCCCGGTAATCGTTGGAAATGAATGTGGCGCCCTATTTCGAAAGTTGGCGCACGGCCATTGAGCGGTGCGAGCGGGGCACTCTTAAATGTATCCTTATAAACAACGCCCGCGGAGGCAGGGCGTAACACATATTGACACGCCGCCGGCTCCGCCATGGCATACGCGCGTGCCGCCACGATCTTGAACATGTTTTTATAAAGTGCTGTAATCAGCGAATGTGCCATCTCCACCTGGCGTTTCGAGTTTTCCATGGGAAGCCCAACAAATGGCCAAGCGCGCGAACCGAGTTTATATTTATTTTTTTCCAGTGGAAGCTGTAGATACCGCCAAATATAAAACCGGGTCTGGGCTTCACGCCATACCTGATCCAGTACAGAATAGGCTTGGGTCATCATGGGCGTATGGTAGCGAGCCAAATTAATTCCCACCGCCAATTGCATTTTGGAAAACTCTCCTACCCACTGGCCATTAATTCTTAAGGTGTAGCGCGGGGCAGCCAGCCCGGCAACCCTTAATGATTCGGAATCCAGATTGTGATAAAATCCGCAAAACTTTACAACCATTGCCGTAACGGGATTGATGTAATTCCAGTTAGGCGCCGGAGGCTCCCAAAGAGAAGGGGAAAACGCTGCGTAAGGCGCTTCCACGGGTGTTAAAATCGGTGGAAATTGAGGCCAGTTCTCATGTAAATCCATAATCGGCATGGGCAGATCGCGATCCGATTGTGTCCAAGAGACGGCGCCTTTGGCTACAGAAAGTGCCGATACCGCGGTATTCACGACTTGCGAAACCGACTTATTGCCGGCATTAATATCCACGGCCGTAACAATGGCCGGGGCGTTCCAAGCCTTAAGTAGCGTTTCCGCCATGACCAACTGGCCATCGGCATCCGGATGGACACGCTGGGGAATAATTTGTTGTGCCAATTGCAGATTAACCTTCTTGGCCTTTTGCAGTACTTTCACCAGCGGCTTATTGAAATTTACATACGACAAGTGGTATTTGGCCGCCAATCTTTTCACGAACCGGCCATAACGGATCAATACCGCGTTGTAACCACCGGGAAACTGCGGCGGAAATGTCACGTCATCGAAAGGTGATGGCGCAATAAGCACAATTCGCACACCGGGCAGATGACGCTGGAGCGATCGAATAATTTCCTCATAACCGTTCTTATAATTTTCAAACAACACTGGATTAAAGCTTTGATACCCCCCCGTCGTTCATGCCCAGCATAATGGTTACTACGTTGGGTTTGAATGCAAACACATCGCGTTTAAGCCGCAGGTTGACTGGCCCGGCCCACCCTCCACCGACCGTATCTTCACCAACGCCGGAATTGACAAACCGAACATGGAGATTGGGAAACCGTGTGCGGACATACAGTTCAACATCGGTCGTGTAAAGCCGCTGCTCGGTGATGCTATCCCCGTAAAATACCACACGATCACCATTCTTGAGAAAGAACCTCTGTGGACCGGGCAGGACGGTGGCGGCCCCGGCATTGCCCCCCTTCGATGCCCCCAGGAATTGAAATATAATTTGGGCGATGCGATGCCTGCCCGCCGCATTCGGATGTACGCCCTGATCGCTGTTTCCTAAAAGTCGCTGTAACACGCCCGGCCATCCATGGACGCGCCGCTGCGGAACGCCGTACCCGTAGGTAATGCTGTCACCAACACAGGCCACTCGAATTTTCGCCGCAACCGCGGAAGATCCCGTTAATAAAGGCAACAGGCCGGCAAACAATATGGCCATAAAAAACCATCGCACAACCTGCTTTCGATGGCTCATATAAGATTTCTCCGATAGATTCAGCCATACGGCCAAGCCACTGGCCGTGCAATTATCAATGGCATAATAGCTACCGGCTCAATTCTCACAATATCAATTTTCGGAATAACATTGTCAAATTCCGTTTTTATTAAGCCGTCTGTAATCGTCCAAATAACGAAGTTATTCGTCGTTGGTCGCTGTTTGGTGATTCACCTGTCACACAACCAGGCCGGAGTGCGGGTGATCCGCCGGGGCGGAGGCCCAATCCTTATTGGGTTTTTTGCCCATGCGGAAATACAATTCGCCGCTGGCGACAATATCGGCGTTGGTAAACCAGGGACGGGTCAATTCCTTGCCGTTAAGTTTGGCGGATTGGATGTGCATATGTTGGATGTGCATATTTTCATGCGAGTTATTTTCTGCGATGATAGTGAAGGTGGTGCCGGTAGCCGGGTTGCGTATCTTCGCACGGCTTATCAATGGGCTACCGATCACATACACGCTGGTGGCGGCATTGACTGGATAAAAACCCAAAGCCCCTATAGCAACTGCGGCATAAGGGTTGATATGAAAATCCAGAGAATCGTGTGGAACAGCAAACTTACGGCATTGGAATATTTTTCAGATTCAGCGGAATCCGCAGGCTTTGCCGCCGGGTAAAAACTGCTATGCGAAATTCGGCGGGCTTGCCTCCCATCACGTTGACGTTATACGTGATGCCTTGCGGCGGCCCACCGCCGCCGCCGCCCCAACTGTTGGTTTGAATGGTACGGCCACCGGAAGTGACGACGGTGCCGGAATTGAGTTGTTCAAGCTGGTTCATGATATTCTGCTGGTTTGAATTTGCATTAAATGCACCGGCGGGTTGGATGATGCGGTATGTGAAGTGCCACATTCCGGTTTGCCCGGGTAGCGCGGATTGCATGGTGCGGTGACTGATGGAGATTTTTATTCCGTCGATGGACGCACTGGCGACACCCTTGGCTTTGAATTTCAAATCCAACATTTTCCTGTGCAACGACATAATAACCGGGATGTAGCCTTTTAACTCGGTAATGACGGTTCCCGGATGGCGCGGCCATTGCAAGGGGATGTTGAAATTCGCAACGCCACCGAGCTGATTGCCGCCGTACCATATATTGCCCGGCATGGGAGTAATAAGTGAATTACCATGATTATCAACTGCTTTGGTAACCACGGACTGCTGGATTTGCATTGGGCCTGTTTTTCCCGGAATCGACAGCAGCACCGCCTGAATATTGAATGTTTGTGTCCTCGACGGCCCGGACGAAGTGAAACTTAAACTGCGATTGTATGTGATACTTTGCGGTGCCACCGCAAAGCCTCCGTCAATGCTGACCCTGCGCCCTTTGCCCAGTGCGCCATTTTGTACCAGCGTCAACTGCTGCGGATTGCCATAATAACCCAGCGAGGGAGAAAGATCGGTGAGAACCGCGAGCTTCTGCATGACTTGCCAGAACGGTACTTTATCCGCATGAATGGTGACCTGCGGCATCATGCCCTGATTGATATTGATAAAATGGGGTATCGTTCCCGCCTGCTGACATACGCTGTCAAACACCTGCTCAGCAGAAATATCTTTAGCATCCAAGGTGATCAGCGGACCGCGAAGAAGATCAGCGTGGGCGATATGCCGCAGATTCTGCCGCAATAAATGCCGCATCTCCGGCGTGGTCAACCCGGCCAGAGCTTTTTTCATTTCCGGTACGGCGGGGTCCCCCTCGGCTAACAGTTTTTTGGCGGCGGCGTGCCGTATCGCATTGCGAGGGCTGGCCAGTTGCAGGATCCAATGCTGGATTTCTTTTTGGCTGGGCTGACTGACCGAGGGCTTGGCCGAGATCGGCGACACGCCTGCTGCGGCGACTGAACCAAGATCAAAACGCATAAAAGCCATAACCGTGAACATCAATGACATAGCGATCCACAATTCAGTGCTGGTGACCCCGCACTTTTGGAACACTTGCTTCTGCTGCTTCTGCATTCGAGCACTCCTTGATTGATCAGCCTTATTGATATTCGGCGACACGATTTTGCCAACCGTATGGATAGGATGATAAACCGAGGCAGTATCCGCGGCAATCGGGGTGCATTTTCGATGCGGCAAAAACCAGTCGGCGGTGCGGAGGGATGCTCCTGGTGTGCGTTCCACCGCCGGCAGTGGCCGGTTCAACCGGTCTTAAGCGAGGCGGAAAGGTTATAGCACCCGGGGCGCGACGCGCTTAATGGGTCTGGACCGCAGCGTCAGTCTGGACGGATCGCTTGTTGGCAGCTCGAAAATGGAGCGCAAGGAATACCCCTTGCCCGGGTGGGGCGGTTCGCACTGGAACCAACTCACTTTCCGGTATGCCAATCCATGAAGGTGGCCCACTGACTGGAGAGCCGGATGCGTTAATTGCGCCCGTTCGGTTCGGAGGGAGGGGAGACCGCAATAAAAGCGGTCTTCCCTATCCCTATTGTGGTGTTTCTCTGCAGCCATGTGGGGTGGGAATTATTGGCGTGGCACTGGATGGTATTAAGGCCGGCTGCAGCGCGGTGAATATTTCTGGATTCCGGTATGATGGGGTGCTAGGAGCCTGTCCAAGTAATGGCCGGGCGATTACTTGGACAGGCTACTTGGTTGAACGGAAAAAGCCGAAAGGAAATGTGTGAAGTTTAAGCGTACTGATTATTGTGGAACCTTGAGAAAAGCCGATCTGTCACGAGAGGTTGTGGCGGCGGGATGGGTGCAGGCTTACCGCGATCACGGCGGCGTGGTGTTTGTGGATCTGCGTGACCGCACGGGAATTGTACAAATTGTATTCAGGCCGGAACTGGCGGACATTTACGCGCTGGGCCGGCAGTTACGCCATGAGGATGTTATTCTGATAAAGGGCCATGTTCTGGCACGATCGCCGCAGGCTGTGAATCCGAAAATCCCCACCGGTGAAATTGAAATCGCGGTGGAAGATATGGAAGTGGCCAATAAAGCGGACACAGCTCCATTTTCCCCCGCGCAGCATGATCCGGTAAATGAGGATACGCGTCTGAAATACCGTTACCTTGATCTGCGCAGAGCGGATATGGCCCAGGCGATGGTAACCCGGCACCGCGTAACAAAAATAATGCGCGATTATTGTGATGAGCACGGCTTTCTGGAAATTGAAACGCCGATGCTTTACAAGAGCACACCGGAAGGCGCTCGCGAATTTCTTGTGCCATCCCGGCTTCATGCCGGCGAATTTTATGCGTTGCCGCAGAGTCCGCAGTTATTCAAGCAAGTGCTGATGGTTGCGGGCATGGATCGGTACATGCAAATTGCGCGATGTTTTCGGGATGAGGATTTGCGTATGGACCGGCAGCCGGAGTTCACGCAGCTTGATATAGAGATGAGCTTTGTTGATCGTGAAGATGTTATTGACCTGATTACCGGGTTGCTGGTACGGCTATGGAAACAAATCTTGGATGTGGATTTGCCTGCGACATTTCCGCGTATGCCTTGGCGTGAGGCGATGGACCGCTTTGGCATTGACCGCCCGGACACGCGCTATGGCATGGAATTAAAAGATATCAGCGATATGGTCGGACAAACGGACTTCGCCGTCTTTAAGGATGCCGTAGCGGCGGGTGGCTGCGTGAAGTTGATCGCCGTGCCCGGCGGTGCGGCGCTGTCACGTAAGCAATTGGATCAATTGACTGAAGATGCCAAAAAGCTTGGGGCAAAAGGCCTGGCCTGGATCAAGCTTGGCGGTGATGCGGGGGCTGGAAACATGGGCGGCCCGATCGCAAAATTCATTCCCGCCGCTGCGCAGCAGGCTATTCGGCAGCGCTCTGAGGCCAATGACGGGGATATTATGCTGGCGGTGGCGGATAAAATTGAAACGGCCTGGAAAGTCCTGGGCGAATTAAGACAATCACTGGCCCGACAACTCAAGCTGATTCCGGAAAATCGTTTTGATTTTCTTTGGGTGGTGGATTTTCCTAGCTTTGAACAGGACCCGGCGGCCAACCGTTTCATTGCCCGGCATCATCCATTTACCGCCCCACTGGATGAAGATGTGCCATTGCTGGAAACCCAACCGCTGGAGGTACGCGCCAAAGCGTATGACATTGTGCTTAACGGCATAGAAATCGGTGGTGGGTCCATCCGTATCCATCAGCGCGATGTGCAATCCAAAATCTTTTCGCTGCTGGGCATTTCACCGGAACAGGCACAAAAGAAGTTCGCCTTCCTGCTGGATGCTTTGCGATTTGGCGCTCCGCCGCATGGCGGCATAGCGCTGGGCCTGGATCGCCTGTTAATGCTGATGCTCAATCGGCAGAGCATCCGTGAGGTTATCGCCTTCCCGAAAACCCAAAGTGGCACCGATATGATGACCGAAGCGCCGTCTGCCGTGGACCCGCGGCAACTTATGGAGTTATCGGTGGCGGTGGTAAGACCCATGGCCAGTGCACTGACAAAAGTCTGATGGCCAGAGAACAAGAGTGCGGTGCCGCGGAACTCTTTAAACAAAAGATTAAAAGCTTGAACTTCCGAATTTTTCCCATTGTCCGCTCGATAACCTTACGACAAAGCTCTAAGATATAAACAGGCTGCGGAGTGAACAGGGTGATTAAAGTGCGGGCGGAATGCGGCTTTAGAAAAGCCATTACCGGATTGGATTTATCAGCATGATTGATCGCGTGAGAACCAAAACTGTCATCACCATGGGGCCGGCATGCGCCAGTGCTGAAATGTTCAGCCAACTGGTTCAAACCGGCGTATCGGTGGTGCGCCTGAATTTTTCCCATGGTGATTTAGCCCAGCGGGAACAATTTTTAACTGTGGCCCGGGGTGGCTCGCACCGCCCGCCACTGGCAATTATGGGGGATTTGTGCGGCCCGAAGATACGCCTGGGCAAGGTTATAGATGGTGGGATGACCGTCGCCAAGGGCGATGTTATTACCATTCAGCGCGAGCCGGTTCTGGGACAGAACAATCTGTTGTGCTCCAATTATGCCTGTCTGGTTGATGATGTGCAGGTGGGGCAATCGATTCTCATTGATGACGGCTGTATCCGCGCCACGGTCATTGAGAAGGCCCCGGATTTTGCCCGCTGCGAAATAACAATCGGCGGAAAAATTCAATCCAACAAGGGCATTAATCTGCCGCAAACCCGGCTTTCCATTCCCAGCGTGACGGATAAAGACTGGCGCGACATTGACTGGGCCATTGAGCACCAGTTGGATTACCTGGCGTTGTCATTTGTGCGCAGTGCCGAAGACGTACAAAGTGTTCGGCGGTATCTGGAAAGCCGAAAATCAGATATTGATCTGGTGGCAAAAATTGAAATGCCGCAGGCCATTGATGATCTTTCCGCCATTCTGGATAGTTCAGACGCCGTGCTGGTAGCCCGTGGTGATATGGGTGTGGAGATGGAACTGACCTCCGTGCCCCTGTTGCAGAAAAAAATTGTCGATGCCGCCCATGAAGCCGGCAAGCCGGTCATCGTCGCCACACAAATGCTGCAATCCATGGTGGCTAGCCCCACGCCCACGCGAGCGGAAGTATCGGATGTGGCCAACGCGATATTAGATGGAGCGGATGCGGTCATGCTTTCGGGAGAAACGGCGGTAGGGAAATATCCGCTGGAGGCCGTGCGGACATTGCGCGATATTGCGGATAAAACCGAGCGTTATATTGTACAGAAGGGCATCCGCACGGAGCCGCCAAGATTGTTACAGATCAGCCAGCATCGCACCGCCGCCATTGCACACGGGGCGATGGCAATTGCACGGGATATCAATGCCCGGATGGTGGTGGTGTGGTCGCAAGCGGGTGGATCGGCGCGGTACTTATCAAAAAACCGCTTTCCTATACCCATTGTCGCGTTGTCAACGGATGTGGCCGCAGTGCGCCGCATGGCGATGTATTATGGTGTTACGGCCGTGCACGCGGCGATTCCGCAGCACTTTGACGATCTGCCCGCGATGGTGGATGATCTGCTGCAACGTGAGCAATGGGCGCATTCGGGTGATCGGGTTGTGATTGCCGCAGGAGCGCCGATTGGAACGGCCGGCGCTACCAACAGCTTAAGCGTGTACACCGTCGGCGAACACGCTCGCACCAGCGGTGAAAGGCAATGAAAAAAAACGCCATGACACATTCCAACGATACCGGCATATACTCCGATCGCCCCTCAATGCGACAAATAGGCGATGGAATCCCTTGTACCGCAGGCATCTTGCCTGCATCGGGAACACGACAAAAGCAGGCGGGACGCCTGCGGTACCTATACTGCTGTTGCCTTCGCAACCGAGTATCATCAATGGCCGAGCGGAGTATAAAAACACAGCATTCGGCGGCGAGCGAGCCTTGCATGCTCCGTTGGGGACACGTACTGGAATTTCTTGCCCTGATGACCTGCATGCTGGGGCTGCTTTCCGGCTGCGGCGTGACTCTGCATCATTATCCGGAACCCAATGTGGGATGGCACAGCAAGAATTATTCCACGGTATTTGGTGTGTTAAGTCAGCATGATACGCATGGGACTTCCTGGACCATTCGCTATTCATCGATATATGCCGGCGACCCTTATGGTGGAAAATTCGCGTTGACGCCCAACTCGGAACTTGTGGGATATGTGCCCGGTAACGCCGTTGAAATTCATGGCCGCCCCGAACCCAAAGTCCTTAATAAAGCCGGCACCGGCACGCTGTATCACGTTACAAGCATCCGCCTGTGGCTGGGCAGGGGACACCCGAGCTACCTGACCCGGTAGTTCCCAGCGTTACATTTTATCAATATTTCAAATATTATATTTATACATGCGAATATTTATTGATTTTTATTGCTTTCGTGTAAAGTATCGTGTAAAGTAATTTACTATAGCTGACACGATATGACAGTGCTTTCGATAGCTATCTCTTGGGTATCCAGCTAGGAAGTAAAAATGGCAACACTCAAAAAGCAATCTGTGAAACTCCCCCGCGCTCCACTGATTTTTGTTCTGGCACAAGTCAGATTTAATCCGGTATTAAAAATGGAGTCCTACGTTCCGGATATTCAGGAGTATTTGCGGCATCATGAGTTTCCGAGATACAGGGTCGAAACGATTCAAAATATCATGATTGGAACAGAGACAAAAACCGAAGTAGCCAAACGCTGGATATTCGACGACACGGACAATTGCAGGCAAGTAATTCTGACGACCGATACGCTCACGTTTCAAACAACCGCATACGATACGTTTGATGGGCTTCTCGCAAACTTCAGTACGGTTACGCAGCCCTTGATTGACTACGCCAGAGTGGAGCTCATCCAACAAATCGGCCTACGCTACGTTGACCTCTTGACGAAAATCGACAACATTGAGAGCCGTGATCAGGTAAAACCCGGGCTTTCAGGTATTCTCAGCTCAGAAATTGGCGTAGAAAAGACCGCTTTCAGTTTCGTCTTGCAGGCGCAGGCACCACCCGGATTACTGACCGTTCGTTCGGTGCAATTGCTGGACATGCCGGCGTTTCTTCCACCGGATATCGGCCAGACCACATTGCGATTTCCGGACCGCGTTTTGAACGCGCAAAATGCGCGCGTGCTTGATTTTGATCATATCAGTCAGAGAAATCATCCCTTTAGTTGCGATGCGCTATCAGAGGTACTCACAGATTTACACGAATATACCGATAAAGCGTTTCGGGCGGTCGCAACGGAACAAGCTATCAAGGCATGGAGTAAAGAAGAATGAATGGAGTCGCTATTACATCAGATCCGGTCCAGATCGCTGCTGCCCAATTTGGAATGCAACACTTTGCTTCCCCGCTTGATGTTGCCTGTCGAGCGGGCGGAATGGAACGCCCGCAATCTGATGGCGGCAAGAGTTCACCATTTGAGTCCCTGAGACTGGGGGTCGTTGCACCCGATTTATTCCGGTTCGGGTACACAGTGGCGCAGATCAGCCTGTGCACTGCCCTTTTCGTCGGCACCGGATCATTCAACAAAGATATTGCGCGGCCGCCAAACCCGCCCGTGATAGCCCCACTCAATGTGATGGGACATCAGCGTACCCCCATGATTGCAAACGTCCCCCATGCTCTGGCGGTTATCCGTACGGCATTTCCATTGCAGATTTCGCAGATTGCCGAAATTCTCGGCGTTAGCCGGCCCACAATTTACGCTTGGATCGGAGAGGGACAGCGGCCGCAACCGCGCTGCCAGGCACGGTTAAATCAGGTTTATGGTCTTGCGGAATTCTGGAATATGCAATCAAATTTGCCGCTTCCCCCGCAGGCGTTGATATCACCGGATGAAACCGGCACAAGCCTCATGGATATGCTTATGATGAAAAAGATAGACCAAGCGTCAATCCGGCGGCGTTTGGCGGAATTGGCAGCGGCAGCGGCGGCCGCGAAACGCATCGGGCTGATCGAGGACGCCAGGAATCGCGGCTTCAATCTTCCGCAGGGCCAACCAGACTCGGCGGAGTTTGACCTTATGACGCGCCGCCCGATGGACGAAAGCTGACCGAATGGCCGCAAATTCTGAAAATGAATCGTGGATAAGTACCATACGTCAAAAAGCTTGGCGGCAAGGTTCCGTCGTCACTGCCGGTGCCAATCTGACAATGTTTCTCGGTCCAAAAGCGGTCGAATTGGAAAAGGAGGTTACACATTGGGTTCTGCTGTCGCATGATTGTGATAT
>JAJZCT010000349.1 GCA_021828925.1 Planctomycetota bacterium | reverse complement strand
CCGGTGACAGTGTGGCCATTTCCGGAAAAACAAGTTCGAGAGTTGGGAGAGCGTTACAAGCATATTATTGTCAGCGAAATGAATTTGGGACAAATGGTTCTTGAGGTACAGCGCGCCGTGGGGGGGCGTTCTGAAATTCATACCGTGTTACAGGCGTCAGGAATTCCCATTCGGCCGCAACAAATTTTGGAAAAAATCAGAGAGGTCGCAAAATGAGCGTCGATTACACCCGCTATCTGCGGAATGACAAATTGCCGCTGTACTGGTGCCCCGGCTGCGGCAATGGAACCGTTCTCAAAGCCCTGATCGTCGCTATTGATGAGTTGCATTGGGATAAAAACGATATTGTGATGGTGTCCGGCATCGGCTGCTCCGCCCGTGGTGCCGGTTATGCCGATTTTCATACGCTGCACACTTTGCACGGACGGTCCCTACCTGCGGCCACCGCGATTAAAATGTGTCATCCGGGTATGCATGTGGTTGTGTTTTCCGGGGATGGCGATATGGTCGCCATCGGCGGGAATCACTTTATCCACGCCTGTAGAAGAAATATCGACATCACCATTGTGCTGGTGAACAACTGGATTTATGGCATGACGGGCGGGCAATATTCTCCAACCACCCCGCCGGGATCATACGCGTCCACGATGCCAAGAGGCAATATCGACTCCAACTTTGATGTGGTGGAACTCGCCCGCGGCGCGGGGGCCACGTTTGTTGCCCGCGGAAGCGTGGCCGATCCGGTATCCCTGAAAAATTATATTCGGAAGGGCTTGGAGCATAAGGGAATCAGCGTGGTTGATGCGATAAGTAATTGCCATATCCAGTGGGGTGGGAGAAATCAGTTGGGCAATCCGGTGGCGTTGGTGGACCATATCCGCAATATCACGGTCAGCCGAAATAACGCCAAAACCCTAAACCAGGAGGAATTGGCCGGCAAACTGATTACCGGCATATTTGTCGACGATGCCGGGAAAAAAGAGTATGTCCAAGCCTATTATGAATTAGTACAAGAGGTTAGCGGTAAGGCCGCCGTATAGGGAGTTTGAAAATGGCGTTTCATTATGAATTGCGATTTGTCGGTATTGGCGGGCAGGGCAACATGCTCGCCGGCGCCATTTTCGCGGAAACCGCCATCCACTATGAGCATCGTTTTGCCACGCAGGTGCCAACTTATACTTCACAAGTCCGCGGCGGTCCGACCAAAGCGGACGTTATAATCGCCGATGCGCCGATCGAATTTCCGGAATCCACCCATGTGGATTTCATGTTGGCGCTGGATCAGCGCACCTACGATATGTACAAAAGCGATCTGAAAAATCGCGCTCTGGTATTGGTGGACAACAATCTGGTGCGTGTGCCAGTTCGGGATCAGGAAAACTGGGACGTTTATGGTTTTCCAATCATCAGTACCGCCAAGTATGAAATTGGCAATGTCATGACGGCTAATATTTTGGCGGTGGGCATGACGGTGGAACTTACGGGCGTTCTAGCCAAGGACAATGTCCGAAAAACCATCCAAAGCAGGATTCGTCCGGCGCTGCTGGAAATTAACATGAAGGCCTTTGAGAAGGGTTTGGATGCGGCCAAAGCATTATGGCTTAAGAAACTGGAACAACGGACCAACACCGTGCTTCTGCCTGGTCATTTGTCAGAACCGGAGTTTACGGCAGTTTCGCCGGAGCCAACCCGGACGGCATGAGCGCCTTATCGGACGCAACAACTTTTGTGCTACGTCCATATGTCTCGTGTCTATTTAGGCGGCTTTTTTGCCGCTCGGCGCAGACCCCCCCCTTACCCCCATTGGCCGATCAGGTTGTCGTGAGGTATGGATTTGAATATCCGGGCGTTCTTGACGTAAGGCGTTGACGACCCGCATCAGATCCTCGTTCGCCCCCAGGGAGGCATGCATGGTGCCGGGCCTTAAGAGATTGGCTGACCCGCAACGTTTAGCAGAACTTTTCCCATAGGCCCCTGGGCCAGACGCTCAAAGGCCTGCGGCAGTTGTTCAAATTCAAATACCGAATCCACCAGCGGGCGGTAGTCATGAACCTTTAGAAGCTTCAGTGCTTCCCGCCAGGCGGCTTGAGCTTCCGGAGCGGTAAAACTGCCAGCCGCCACGCCGCCGATCCGCAAACGCCGAAAGAAAAGACTGGCCGTGTTAAACTGCGGGACCAGCCCGGCCAACCGCCCTACCACGCTTAATTTTCCCCATAGGGCCATTACGTCCAGCAGTTGGGAAAATTGCGCTCCACCAATATTTTCCACCACCAGGTCCACGCGTTTTGCTCCCAAAAGCTCCAGGAGTTTTTTTCGCCATTGGGTGTCCGCGGGATCCAGTGTGATTTTCGCACCGATTTCAGAAAGCCGCGCCCGCTTTTCCGCACTGCGAGAAAATGCGATAACCGTATGGCCCAAGGCGCACGCCAGTTGCACGCTCGCGACGCCGACTCCACCGCTGGCACCCGTTATCAATACGACGGCGGGCGGCAGGTCTCCCCATTGCGTCAGCGCCTGCCAAGCCGTCAGATACACCAAAGATGCCCCCGCACATTGCCGCGGTGTCCAGCCATCGGGCAATGCCGCCAGGCTGTCCGCAGGAACCGCCACCCTCTGGGCAAAGGTCCCGGCCTGTTCCACGCCTACCGGGCCGCGAATAATCAGCGCGTGGTCTCCGGGCTTCCAGTGTGTAACACCCGGACCGATTTGCGCGATGCGGCCCATGGCGTCGCGGCCCAAGATGTGCGGAAACGCCGGCCGCGCCGGGTATTGCCCCTCCGCCAAATAACGATCCGCCGGATTCAATGCCGCATATTGCACCTCCAGCACCACATCATGCGTTGAGCACACCGGCTCAGCTGCGTCCGCCAGCTGCAGATTCTCCAAGCCGCCGAGTTTTTCCAGGAACCATGCCTTCATGACCATCGCTCCAAAGACGAACTACTTTTCTCCGCCGCCAACACCGCAA
>JAJZCT010000028.1 GCA_021828925.1 Planctomycetota bacterium | reverse complement strand
ATTCCCGTTCTGATCCCGGAACATTGCGGCTTGCGAGATAATCTGTCATCCGAGGAAGTCCAGAACCTTTGCTTTGCGCCAAACGCCAATGCGTTGTCAACTAAACTTCAAACCGTTCTCACAACAAGGGACATGCGTTTAAAGGCACACATGGCGGCAGCCAACAGTTCCCGACTTTGGGACGGCGTGATGAAAGCATCAGGATCGGCCGCAACTCCAAACGCCGGGCATGCGGCCAATGAATCGCCCGATACCCGCATAAATCCGGCAGGTTCGATGCCACTGATCAGCGTTTGCCTCGTGCATTACAATCGACCCGGCACCCTCCGGCAGGCCGTTGATTCGCTGAAAGCGCAAACATACAGGAACTTTGAAGTTATTCTGGTTGATGACGGCAGCCCATCATCGGAAGCGCAGGCGTTTCTGGATTCACTGGAGAGTGAATTTTCGGCCCGAAAATGGCGCATTATCCGGCAGAGCAACCAATATATGTGGCGGGCACGCAATCATGCGGCGCAACAGGCCCGGGGCGAATATCTGGCATTTATGGATGATGACAATATCGCACAGAGGCATTGGCTGACTTGCGCCCTGGATGTGGCCGGGAAAACCCACGCCGATATCGTTACTTCCACCATGACGCTTTTCCATGGCGACACACCGCCCGATCCGGCGGCGTTGTTTCCGATGTGGGTCCCACTGGGCGCTTGCGCCAGTGCCGGGGCGTTTATGAATGTCTTTGGTGATGCGCATTGCCTGATCAAACGCGATGTTTTCGAGAAACTTGGGGGTTTTGAGGAACGCTACAGCGGCTATCAGGAAGATTGGGAATTCTTTGCCCGGGCGGTTCTAACGGGCCATAAACTGGAGTTGATTCCCGAACCGCTGCTTTTCTACCGTATCAGCAAAAACAGCGTTTCACGAAGCAGCGATCAAAACTGGAATGCCAACCGTGAATGCAGCATGCAGCCCTACCGCAACGCCATAAAACCGGAATTGCGGGATCTGATGGCATTCATGCTGGAAAATCAGCGACTGTATTGCGGCGTGATGGAAAAAAGAGCGACGGGCTATGGCAAAATGTTGCGTGACGTTAACCGCTGGTTGCGCGGCCGCGCCGGCGAAGCGCCCGTGGTGGTGCACACCACTGTTGACGCACTGCGCGCCGCCGGTGCCATACCATCCCGCCGCCGCTGCCTGCGTGCGTGACGAGGAGAGCCCGGACAGGCACCTACCAGTCGCCCCACAGTGCGTGAAGCGGAATCAACCAGCAATCTGTACGGATGAGAAGCTCTTCCCGGCCAGGACATAAAATAATGCTGCGTACCCCCCTGTCGTGGATTTTGAAGGTAGACCGCAGGCGCGCCGCGAAGTACCAACGCAATAGGCGTCGCAATGGCTCGGGAATTCATCATAAGTTAAGTGCAATTCATTCATTGGATGAAATTTCACCGTAACATGTTCGTTTTGGCTGCCACGGGGGCTATTTTTAGAGATTACGTCCTATAATTGTGTTGATTGAGACACAGCAGCGGTTGTGAACTTGCTCCCACCGCCACGAGAGAGGTTTCTAAAATTGACCTGATTGTGGCCGAATTTTAACTTGATTTTTAATGATAAAATCACTAAAATTCCAGCATGATATACAAACATCGGATTCTCGCACCCAAGCTTCAACGCATGATTCAGCAATTTTCTGTGGTTATCATCAGTGGCAGCCGACAGGTGGGAAAAAGCACGCTTTTGCGCAACGAGTTATCCGGATGGGACAGCGTGGTATTCGACCCCGCAATAGATGTCGGTAATGCGCGGCAAGACCCGGATTTATTTCTAAATAATCATCCTCCGCCCTTGATCCTGGACGAAATCCAATACGCCCCGGAACTTGTGGGAGCCATCAAGCGTCGGGTTGATCTGGCACGCAGCGGCGGTCATTTCAATAACCCTTCAGCCAATGGAGATGTGGGGTTGTACGTTCTGACCGGATCACAACGGTGGTCTGTTTTGAAATCCGCCAGCGAGTCACTGGCCGGGCGTGCGGCGTTTCTGGACATGGAAGGATTTTGCCTCGCCGAAATCGCGGAGGCGGGAGCCGAACACCACTGGCTGCACCGCTATCTGACTGCTCCGGAGCAATTTGTCGCCGAGCCTTCGAAGCGGCTTGGGCTGACCAGAACGGTCAATGAGCAATTGTGGCGCGGATTTTTACCCGCGGCCGATACTCTGGAGCGAACGACCATACCGGAGTTTTACAACGCCTATCTTCGAACCTGCATTGAAAGGCATGTACGCTTACTGACCGATCTGGCGGATTGGCAGCAATTCGGACGATTTGTCCAGCTTGCCGCCGCGTTAACCGCCCAGGAGATCAATCACTCGCAGCTTGGACGCGACATCGGTATGACGCCGCAGACGGCACAACGCTGGCTGGCGACGCTGCGCGGGACATTCCAGTGGTTTGAAACGCCCGCTTTTCACGGCAACACAATCAAAAAAATCAGCGGCAAGCCCAAAGGGTATCTCGCGGACACCGGGTTGGCTTGCAGCCTCCAGAGAATTTCATCCGCATCGACATTGTCCGGTCATCCGTTGACGGGCGCGCTTTTTGAAACTGCCGTCGCGGGTGAAATCCGAAAGCTTTCCGCCACGCTACCGACCCCGCCGAACATCTACCATTGGCGAAGCCACAGCGGTGCCGAGGTTGATTTGTTGCTGGAGCGTGATGGCACCTTTTACCCAATGGAGATCAAATTATCCACACGGCCATCGCGGCAGGACACACGCGGAATCACGTCCTTCCGCGCCAGGTATCCCCATTTGAACATTGCGCCGGGACTGGTGATTGCACCAGTGGAACGCGTCGAGCAATTATCTGAAAATGATTACTGCTTACCGTGGGACAGCGTTTAGACATTCACAAGGCCGTTACGAAGCCGCCATGACGATCTCCGGGCGCGACCGGTTCTGGCGGGCCATAAACTGGAGTTGGTTCCCGAGCCACTGCTTTTCTACCGTATCAGCAAAAACAGCGTTTCACGAAGCAGCGATCAAAACTGGAATGCCAACCGTGAATGCAGCATGCAGCCCTACCGCAACGCCACCAGGCCGGAATTGCGGGATCTGATGGCATTGATGCTGGAAAATCAACGATTGTATTCCGGCGTGATGAAAAAAAGAGCGACGGGCTATGGCAAAATGTTGCGTGACGTTAACCGCTGGTTGCGCGGCCGCGCCGGCGAAGCGCCCGTGGTGGTGCACACCACTGTTGACGCCCTGCGCGCTGCCGGCACCATACCATCCCGCCGCCGCTGCCCACGGGCGTAATTGGGGGTATGCGCCAAAATCCGATTTCAAGCGGATGAAGGCTACGGCCGCTGCCTTGGAGCGGCTGGGCAGAAACACCCCGTGCGGTTTGGGTGAGGTGCCCGGCCGTTTTTGATGAGAACACATAATATCCGAAAGAATTGGTGGCCAACTGGGACGATACTTATTCGATACTGCTGCACATGTGGCTTCCGAGAATTTCAGCCATGTGGAAATGTTGCACTCTTGCACGGACCGGAACTCTCAACGGAGTGCCTTAAACCAGCCAAATCGTCGGAAATGCATCGCCCTGTCCTCGATCTCAGGGGAGATTTTCCTGCGGCCCCAATAACAGTTCCATTCAAAATTCGTTGGAAATGCGGCCATACCGAAAATTGGGGGGGTAGGCTGGTGTGTTTCGATAATCTAGTTAAACTAATGGAAGGTAAGGCGCATACCGGGCGCACGGCTTACCGACAGCGGCTTCGTAGGTAAAAAATGGCAAATACCCTGAAGGTCAATTCGATCAGATACCCCAATCTCGACAAGTTACGCGGTTTTGCGGCACTGAGCGTGTTGATTTTTTACGTAATAGCGCATACTCATTGGAACTCATTCCCGGTTACTTGGCCGCTGGTTTGGTTTCGCTTCGGCTGGATGGGGGTTGACCTCTTCTTCGTAATAAGCGGAGTTGTTATCTACAACAGCGCCTATTCGCTGCGAGGAAAATTTGGCCCGACTTGGGGAAGGGAATATTGGAAGCGACGCCTTTGCAGAATTGTACCCCTATACTACTTTACCGCGCTGTGCTTTATTATCTTTGTTGTACCGAATTTTGCATTGCTCCCGATACGCACGCTTCTCTGGCATGTCGGCGTCCACCTTGCTTTCATCTACAACTGGTTTCCAGCCACATGGGGATCCATCGACGGTGTGAACTGGTCGATCGGCGTTGAGATGCAGTTTTACGCCCTTGTATTCCTTCTACTCCCATGGCTGTCTGGCCGTCCAAAGTGGCTGTCGTTCCTTCCACTGCTGCTGGTCGCGTGGGCGTGGCGTGCCATCACGCTCCGCCTGATTCATCCCGGCCCTTACCCATTATTTATATACAGTGCCCAATTACCCGGCACGATCGACGAATTCGCGATCGGGATGTTGTTTGCGAGGATGAATATCGAAAACCCCGATCTGTTGAAATCTCCATCTCTTAAAAAGTTCTACCCACTGGTATTTGTCGGCGTCGCAAGCCTCATCGGTTTGATGCTTCACATCCTTATCTCGACTCCGCACTTCTGGCACCGCTACACGATGGTAGTTCTTTTTCGCACATACATCGGCCTGTCGATGTTCGGGGTCGTGTTCCTGGCAGTTTCGTTCCCGTACCGACTGCCTCGCTTTATTTCGTGGCCCTTTGATTACCTTGGGGAAATCTCTTACGGGATATACCTATGGCAACTGCTGGTAATACTTTCGCTTAAGCGAGTTACTTGGCTTACGAACCATGTTGAATTCCTGAAGTACAGCCTTATCCTCACTGTCATATTGGCCAGCGGGAGCTATTTCCTTTTTGAAAAATTATGGATGGACCGTTCAAAGGATAATACCCGCGGGGGCCTCGAGCCCCCCGCGAGCATGATAAAGCATCGGCCACAAGTTCTGCGGTTGCCATTGGGGCACCTCCGCGATGATTTTGGATTCCTGATATGATTTTAGACACGCGCTACGGCCAAATGTCCGCCCCGGATGAAAAAGACGACCTTCTGATTCGCTTTCTAATCCAATACGGAGAGTGGGCATGGCAGGAGGTTATGTTCATTTCGGAGAACCTGCGGGACAACGCGAAGGTGGCCGACGTTGGGGCGTTCCTCGGGACATTTGGGATTGGCCTTTCAATGCTACGCACGGTTTCCAACATCTGTTTCGTCGAGCCGAACCAAATGGTCCTACCGCACCTGCGTAGCAATACGGCAGCCAACTGCCGCTCAACACATGCGGTGGTGGAGGCCGCACTTTGGCCGGAATCTGAAGAGGTCAAAGAGGGGTACTATAGCCCGGGAAATATCGGATCGTTTTCGTTTGCGGGACAAACCGAACATCCGTCGGCATCCATTATCGGGAGCCGTCCTCCAAGTGTGTTGTCCCTGTCCAATCTGGTCGCGGAATACGGCCCGTTCGATCTTATTAAGTTGGACATCGAAAAAATGGAGGAGCGGGTTTTGTTTCCCTGCCTGAGCCAACTCGTCGAAGCGGGTACGATGCTGTGGGTGGAGGCACTCGAGGCCCCCGGCACCCTTGCGCTCGCGGAGGCCTTGTCTCAGGCGGGGTATAACGTGCACTACTTCGCTTTTAACAGCTTCAACTCTCGTAATTACGCTAAGAACGCGACACCCATATTTCCGATTGCCTACGAGGCTGGCCTGTTGGCGACGACGGGAGCAGCCCCGATGATAAGCCACGAACTAAGCGTCCAGGGTGCAATGCTGCGAACGATACGCAACCGGGAGGATTTGAAGCGGGCGCTTTGGCTCACACCAAGGTGGGGAATGCCGGAGTGGAAAGGGAAAGACGCAACGGAACTGGCTGCACTGGCGGGGCGTTACCTGCACGGAGACAAATACGCGAGTTTCCTGGACGGGCAGCCGCCCCCCCAGCAAAAGGGGCCGGCAAGCCAAACGGATAATGACAGCAAGGAAGAACAACCACGGGAAATTGATTTGCTCAGGGGCGATATTGGCGCGATGAACCTGCAGATATCAGAGTTCAGCCAGGTGCTTTTAAAGAGCAACCAAAACGCCGAGTCGGTCGCAAAGCAACTCAAGTCACTGGCGGCGCAATTAATGGAGCGCGATCAAACCGCATTGGCCGGGCCGGCCGCTATTGCCCAGCGTGACCGGCGAATTTCTGAACTGAACGACGCTGCATCGCGGGCCAACGAGCGAGCCACTTCACTCGCCAAGCAGGTGGAAACCTTCGCGGCGCAAGCGGCGGAGCGGGATATCAAATTGACCGAGCTTACGAAGGACAGCTTGAAGGGGAATGGAGTGATTCAAGCGCTCGGAGAAAAGATACATGCTTTGACAATAGAGTTTACGAGGCGAGTGGAGATCGCGGAAGCCGAAACGGGCGAGCTACAGGCGAAGCTGTCAGGTTGTGAAAATCGGATCGCCGGCCTTCAAGGCGACCTTTGCGATCGCGACGCCAGAATCGCCTCCATGGCACAAGAGTTGACGGCCGCTCGCGAAAAAATTGACGAGTACTCCCGGACATTATCAGTCCGAGAAAGCCGAAGCCTAATTGGGATACTGAAGTACCTGCGAAAAAAAACACGCGCGATCCGCTACCCCCTGATGGGGAAGCGCATCGACAATGGCCGGCATGGCGACAACAAAGCAGGTGCCCACGCGACACGATCGCAACCATTTGCCGGCTTACTGCGCGGACTTCGGATGAAAACGCGACCGTTCCGATATGCCGTAATGAGAAAACAGCTTCCGCCGACGGCTTCCCCACTGCAACCGATTCCGGGAAAATCGGCTGGCACCAATCACTTACCGCTGGTCGACACGCTGATTTCCCTGCGTCGCAAAACGCGTCCGATCCGATATTTTCTGATGAATAAACAAATACCTCCTAAAGTGGTTAGGCCCCCTCACATACTTGAGACAACTGGGAAAGCGACGAGCGATGCAAAGAGAGGCTTGATTGAGAGCGCGAGTTCGCCACGTGTGATTGCGGCGACTTGGATGCAAAAACCGGGGCAAGCCACCGTAGGCCGGTCAGAAATCCTTAACGCCCTAACCGCTGATGGGGGTGGGCGTCCTGCAGGATTAGCGGTTTCCCTGAGTCACGACGACTATACCTCAGTTCCCGGAGGAATTCAGGTTTGTGTTGGAGATGAAGAGATGGCCTTCCGCCGGGCGGGATGGGCGTACCTGCACGCTCACCCGACCCAGCCACTTCCAATGCTCGCGGATGTCTCACCTGCCGAAAAATTCTTGGTCACGCTGACGATGAACGGCCGGCGCATCGGTAGGGCTCGAATGATTGATTTGATAAGCGTGGTACGTGATGTAAGGCAGCGTGGTACGAACTGCTGGAGTATCGTGTGGCACCTCCTTGGATACGCTCCTGAGCATGTTGCGATCTTGGCACAATGCTGTGCCCCGGAACAGCGAATCGTATGTATTCACGATTTCTTCACGCTGTGCCCGAACTGGCAACTACTGAGGAACGGCGCAACATTCTGCCACGCGCCGCCGATAACATCGGCAGCATGTAAAATATGCTGCTATGGATCCGAACGACAGAGCCATGTCCCGCGCATTGAGGCATTGTTCGCGGCGACCAATCCTATTGTAATGGCACCATCGCAATTCGCGATGGATTTTTGGACACATCATGGGAAACTTGCCCACACCCGCAAAATTGTCTCTCCGAATTGCCGCGTGGTGCTCGATACGCCGGTCACGCCAAATAAGGCCGGCCCCCATGACGCCCCACTGCGAGTGGCGTATCTCGGAGCACCACAATATTTCAAGGGATGGACGGTATACGCCCGGTTAGCGCGCCAACTGACGTCCGACCCGAGGTATTCGTTTTTTCAGCTTGGTGTCAGCGACAGGGCGTTGCCCGAAGAAATTAAAAACGTTACCGTCCGCGTTAGCCAAGCCGACCGCGACGCCATGGTGAAGGCCATAACCGACCATGGTATCGACGCTGTGATTCTGTGGTCGATGAGCGCGTCGGAAACATTCTGTATCGCTGCGCATGAGGCCCTGGCCGCCGGAGCTTTCGTGGTGACGAGGCCCGACGCGGGGAACATCTGGCACGCCGTTTCCGCCATTGCGCCGGGACAAGGGATTGCGCTTCCGGACGAGGACGCACTACTGAATCTCTTTTCCAGCGGGAAGATACTGTCCCTTGCCGCAGCAGCCAATCGTAAGCGAGGGAAACTGCATCCGCATGGCCATAGCGCCTCGTTCGTTCTGTCCAAATCAACTCATCCGGAGGGGTTCAATGCCTGAGGTTCATTGCTTTACGAGTGTCACATTCAGCTACTTGGATCGAGCAAGGGTTTTGGCTGGCACCGTCAGGGAGCATCATCCCGATTGGAAGATGTGGCTGTGTCTATCCGATACTGAACCAGCAGGATTCCAGTTTGATCCCGCGAACGAACCGTTTGACGATATCATTCGCATCGAGGAATTGGGGATTCAGGACTGGCGACGATGGGCCTTCTGCCACGACCTGGTTGAGTTGTGCACTGCGGTAAAAGGCCCGATGCTATGCCGACTTTTGGACGCTGGAGCAACTAAGGTCATTTACCTTGATCCCGATATCGCGTTGTTTTCACCGCTGACCCCGGTGGTTGATCTTCTTGACCGGAATGCGATTGTGCTGACTCCCCACCAGACGGATCCAGATGAGAACTTCCAGGCGATTGTGGACAACGAAATCGGATCGCTCAAACACGGCATTTACAATCTTGGCTTTATTGCGGTGCGCAATTGCAGTGAGGGGAGGCGCTTTGCAGACTGGTGGCGTGACCGCCTGCTTGTTTTTTGCCACGACGATCCCGCAAGAGGATTGTTTACCGACCAACGCTGGTGCGATTTGGTACCGAGTTTCTTTGAGGAGGTCGCGATTTTACGGGACACCGGCTACAACGTCGCGAGTTGGAATCTCAGCAAGCGCCCGGTGCAAATTACTGACGACGGACAGATACTGGCAGGGAATAGCCCGTTGAGATTCTTCCATTTTACCAAGATTAACGGCGTTGGAGAGACCATGGTCTCTAAATATTCCCAAGGCCGGCACGAGGTATTTGAACTGATAAAGTGGTACCGCTCTCGGCTTGTGGACTGTCGAGCGATCGACTTGCCTCCAGGTTATTGGGCGTTTGGTACATACCAGAACGGCGAACCAATCCTAAAAGAACACCGCGTTCTATTCCGCCACCGGATGGATCTGAAGGAGGCTTTCCCCGATCCATTTTCATCCGCGCCAAACAGCTACCATGCGTGGCTCCGTGCAGGGGGCAAATAATATTCCGGAACTTTGAGGTCTGCAACCGGGGCAGTTGCGGCGACGGGTTGCACCTCTTTCGAAGGTTAGATACATCGGTGGAGATTTACCAATTACGTAAACCGAAGCAGTTTTGGAGGGCGGGAGTACCCGGGAGACCTCACGGCTCAACGCTTCGGGTATCGCCCCCCCATCGCCCCGCAGTGCTAATACACTAACCACCCGCCGACCATGTTATGCGACGTCCGGCGCGAGGTCGCTTCCGGCCGTAACTGTTTCCACTGGTTCTCCGGCAGCGCTGATCAACTGCGTATCATACAGCCGCCGATACGGCGGGCAATTTATGTAGAGTTCCTGGTGCGTGCCACAGCCGACGATTCGTCCGGCGTCCAGGCATACAACCATATCCGCCGACATGACGGTGCTGAAGCGGTGCGCGATAACAAACGTCGTGCGATTGCGCATGAAATCTTCCAGCGCCAGGGCAATTTTCGCTTCGCTGTCTGAATCCACCTGACTCATGGCTTCATCAAGTATCAGAATGGCCGGGTCACGTAATATGGCCCGTGCCAAGGCAATGCGCTGCCGTTGCCCGCCGGAAAGCCGCGCGCCCCCCTGCCCCACCTGCGTCTGATATCCCTGGGGCAAGTCTCGGACGAATTCATCCACGTAGCTGCGGCGGGCCGCTTCCATGATCTGATCGCCGCCGGCTTGCCGCATTCCATAGGCAATGTTGTTGTACAGCGTATCGGAAAACAGCACGGTTTCCTGCGTTACCAGGCCAATCTGCCGCCGCAGAGAATTGACCGATACCGTCGCCGCATCCACGCCATCAATGAGGATCCGCCCTTCGGTGGGAATATACAGCCGCGGCAACAGCGAAAGCAGCGTGGTTTTACCCGATCCGTTACTTCCAACCACGGCCACCATTTGTCCGCGCTGAATGTTCAGATCAATATTCTGTAGAACCCACTCATCATGGCCCGGATACTTAAACGACACATTCTCGAATTGCACGCTTTGGCTGTGCCGGGGCAGCTTCGGCAAACTCGGAGACAAATTGGGTTCAGGCGCAAGATCAATAACTTCAAAACAGCGAGCAGCCGCGGAATTGGCGATTTGCACCTGACTGTTAATGTCATTGAGCTTGCGCAGTGGTTCAAAAATAGCAATCAGGCAAGCCAGCATCAGGAAAAACTCGTCGCGGCCAATGACATGATGAAACGTCAATTCCGCCGCCCACATCAGCGGAACGCTTACCAGTATGATGGACATGGTTTCAAACAGCGGCCGCGAGAGAGCCATGTAATGCTGCAGATGGCGAATGGCTTTGAACAAATCCCGATTGGCCTTGGCAAAGCGCCGCCGTTCATAACCGGCTCCGGAATACGCCTTGATAACCCGCATGGAAGCCAATGCCTCGCTGCTGATCCCCACCACCTCTGACCAGCCCTGCAACTGCATGCCGCCCATATTCATCATTTTCTTGCCATATTTGCGAATCACCACCCCCATCGCCGGCAATATCAGCAGCATGGCCAGAAACATTTGCCAATCCACCATCACCGCAAGAATGGCCACGCCCAACGATTTTGTCGGCTCAAGAATCGCTTTTCCCAAAACCGTTCCCAGGCCGCCGGCCACAAAGGTGGTATCCACATTCACCCGGCTCACCAGATCATGGGTCCCCTTGTTTGAGGTGTAAGACAGCGGCAAATCCAGAATGCGATTGAAAAGTTTGCGACGCAGATCAACAATCATTTTGTTGGCCACCACGCCGCTGATAAACGTCTGCAGATACCGGAATGTACTGCCGACAATACACAAACCGATAAATACCATCACCACCCAGAACAGGCTCCATATTCGGCTATGCGGCATAAGTTCGATCGCGGATGCCCATAGCCGAGTACCGAAGGTCAACGGGGGCAGCGTGACCGTGAGGGTTCGCGGACCAGAGCCATCATTGGCGGTTACATCTAATTTTGCGGTACTGCCGGGCCTGGCATTCGCCAGCAGCGACATCATTTTCAGCCAGGAATCCGCAGAACCCAGCGTTTTCCCGGCTGGTGATACAATCTGAACGTTGCGAATCTGATCGCCAATTTGAATATTGTGCAGAGCTGACTGCGATTTGGTTCCCACACCAAGAACCGTAATGGCCAATTTACCGCTGCGGGCACTGGCGTTTAACCCCATGGCCTGAATGTGCAGGCGTTGTTGCGTAACGGTCTGATCCCGCCAGCCATGCACCCCTTCCGCTCCCATAAATATCTTCATAACCGGATAAAGCGTCGCCACGCCCGACGCGTAGGACAAACTCACACCGATAGCACATAAAAAGGAAAATACAATCTGCCATCGGTAGGGCCACGCCCCCCGCATCAATCGCCAAAATGGTTTCATTAACGTTTCCCGAATACCAGCTAACCAAACAGCGATTATAGCAACTCTTTGCCTCTTAAGTAAGAAATCCGACGCCGCCCGAAAGCGGGTGCGGTTATATCGAATCGCGGGTGAATCCCGCCGCAGAGCCATTTACATTTATGTGTGTCGCATCATGCAAAATAGGCAATCAAACGGCCAATTGTGACATATTGCGGGCAAGCAGGCGGAACGCCTGCGTTACGAAATCGGTTCACACGGCTTACGGCAAGAATGCATGGGCACATGGGGGCGGAAATAGGTGAAATATCGGGGATATTGCAGCTTGAAATGCTGCACGCTTAATCATCCCCCGTCATGTTTCAAACGGCCAATCAGCCCCGCCCAATCTGCTGCTACCCTTGCAGGAATCAATACGGCCCCATACTGAACATGCTACCCCATACGGTAGCGGTCTTATCCGGCCTGATTCGCAAAGGCGAGGCATTTTCGCCGGTGCGCGGATTACCGGATATAATGTATCTGTATTGCGGATCAGGAAAAGGATGGATCACATGCGGACCGCACAATCAAAACGAATTTTTCTGGCGATGGCAGTATGCTTCGGAACGTTGAGTATCGCAGGATGCAACGGCTATTGGGCTGGTGCCTATTGGCGCGGCGGGGCCATAGCGGTTCAGCAACCGGGCCCGTATGCGTATGAATATTATTTTGACCCGGTCTTTCAGGCTTATTATTGCTATTACCCCAGTTATGGCTGGCGGTATTGCCCCTCACCGCCACCGCCGAACGCGGTATTCTGGCGCGGCCCGGTGCCGCAATATTTGCCGCCACCGGGTCCCGTTGTGGGATTTAATTATTATTTTGATCCCGCTCGCCGCGTTTACTACTATCAGGATCGCGACAACCGCTGGCACTATTATCCCGGACGGCCCCCTCAGCAGGCGCGTTTCTGGCAGGGACCGCGTCCAAGAATGCTGCCCGAACCGCCACGCGGAGCGCCCGTGCATCGGCCACCCGGCCCCGATCGGGAACGCCGTGGACAAAACCGCCGTTAATTATTTTTCATGAGGGCGTCTGTGGCGGATTTCGCACCCATACTGGCCTGGATTGAGGCCCAGCAAACACGCATGGAATCGTTGGTTATGCAATGGGCGGGCATCAATTCCGGCAGCTACAATATCGCCGGTCTTAGCCACATGGCCGATGTGCTTACCGATGCCTTCGCGGTTTTGCGGCATCCGGTCCGGCGCATGGCGTTACCACCGCAGATCGTTATTGAATCCAATGGGGAGTTTGCCGCACGTCCGCTGGGGCCGGCATTATTCATTCAAGGGCATCCGCAGCGGGCCAATCGCGTATTGATGGGGATTCATTTTGATACCGTGTACGGTGCGGAGAGCACATTTCAACAAGTGCGGCGATGCGGCCAGGAAATGTGCGGCCCGGGCGTGGCTGATGCCAAGGGGGGCATCGCGATTCTGTTAATTGCCCTGCAGGCGCTGGAGGAATCGGAATTTGCGGGACATCTGGGTTGGGATGTGGTGCTGAATCCGGATGAGGAAATTGGTTCGCCCGGTTCTGCGCCACTTTATCAGGCCGCAGCGCAGGGTAAGACGCTGGGTCTGCTTTTT
>JAJZCT010000027.1 GCA_021828925.1 Planctomycetota bacterium | reverse complement strand
TTGTGACAAAAGTGGGTTCCGGCACGTTAACGCTTTCGGGGGCTAATACATATACCGGAGCCACCACGGTGTCCGCCGGAACACTGCTGGTTGATGGCAGTATTACCAGTGCCACAAGCGTCAGCGCCGGCGCTACACTCGGAGGCACGGGCACCATCCGTGCGGCGGTCATCAGTGCCGGCACCCTCAATCCCGGCGATGGCTCAGCATCGGCAACGCTTGCCATCTCCAGCCTGACGTTAAGCGACAACAGCGGTCTGGATTTTGCGCTTAATACGCCCAATGCCGGTTCCGGAGCCGGGGGTAACAGTCTGATTACCACTACCGATATCACGCTTGGAAAGGGCATATCGCTGACCATCCGCGCCGGCAATCAATTTGGTGCCGGAGTTTATCACCTTGTGAGCTTTTCAGACGCCATCAACAATGCCGCAGATCTGAATTCCTGGACGGTCAACGGCCCATCCGGATTTAACTATACGCTTACTGATCCGGCTGGAATGATTAATTTGAATGTCACCGCCGTTCCGGAACCGGCCACGCTGGGCCTGCTGGTACTGAGCGGCATGACCGCGTGGGTATTACGCAGACGCAGACGGCTCACGGGGTCATAACCAGGATTGGTTTATCCGCCAGGCCCTCACCGGACGATCTGAACAACCCGATTCACAATATTTCAAGGAGTAAAGCGAGATGCCTACGATCAACAATTCCCTCCCGTTCCGCCGACATATGGTGCTGCAAATCCTTTCCGCGGTCAGTGCTTCGATAGCGCTCATTGGCACGGGCCAGGCGCAAACCAAGCCACCGGTTCCGGTAATCCCTGATGCTATTTTCAATGTGACAAGTTACGGCGCAATTGGTGATGGCAACACTGTGGATACCAGTGCAATTCAAGAGGCCATTAACGCCGCCAGTGCCGCCGGCGGCGGAACAATAGAACTTCCGGATGCATCATCTGGAATATATTTGGCAGGGGCCTTGAACCTCCCGAGCAACATTAACCTCAACATTGCCACCGGTGCCACCCTACGGATGTTGCCGGAATCGCAATACTATTCCACAGTATCCCACACTGGCACACCATTTATCACCATTCGCAGTGCGGACAACGTCGAAATCAGTGGAGGGGGCACCATCGACGGCAATGGTTCGTCCGGTTGGTGGGCCAATTACACGACTCTTAACCGACCGGATCTTATTAAATTGAACAGCGACAACACCGTGGCCATCACGGGAGTGACCATTGAGAACTCTCCTAAAGAACATCTGGCTTTCGACGCCACAAACAATGTCACAATTAATGGCATCACCATTTCCGCTCCCGCCAACTCCCCCAATACTGATGGCATCGACCCTTCAGGTTCCAATTATCTGATCGAAAATTCGAGCATTTCTGACGGCGATGACGATATCGCCGTGAAGGCCGGCGGCGTACCGGCCAGCAATATAGTGATTAATAACCTGAACATCGGTAGCGGCCATGGATTGTCCATCGGAGGGCAGACAAATGCCGGTGTTAACGGAATGAGCGTTACAAACGTAAATTTTAATGGGACAAGCAACGGATTACGGTTGAAAGCCGGCGCAGGGAACGGAGGACTGGTGCAAAATATAAGCTATAACAATATACACATGAGCAATGTCGCTACGCCCATATCAATCACCAGTTTTTATGAACATGGCAGTGACAACTTTCCATCCGCCCCCACGGCCGTGTCAGCGGCGACCTACACCAGCACAACGCCACTTTGGAAAAATATAAGTTTCACGAACATTACGGCAACAGGGGCGTGGCAGGACGGCGCGATCTACGGCGAGCCGCTTTCAGGTTCGGGATCGCCTGCGACCAATTTTAACGGCCTGACGTTAAATGATGTCAACATTTCCGGATACAAGGGCTTGGGGATTTACTTCGTCCGAAATCTCACGCTGGGGAGTTCGAATACGTTCAGTGCGCTTAACGGCCCCAGCTTAAGTACCTACGAGGATTCGTTAGCCGTTCCGGCCCCATCCGCCATTCTGGTTTTGTCCGTCGGCATCATTGCGGCTGTGCTGTCGCGAGGGCGCGACAAATCAGCGTCCGAAGAGTGACAACAGTGACTGTGGTCGATGGAGCTACTACGTAAGGAGTACAAAGATGCAAAGGCATTACAGACGGACGATGAATATTTCAATGCTCGTGTCAACTGTGGTAGCAGCGGGTATCTCTGCGGCAAACTGCAATCGTGCCCGGGGGATGGATTACTATGTCAACCCCAGTGGTGTCGCAGGTGCATTTCAAAGCCTTCCGGACGCCATTAACGCGGCCAAACTCGGCCCGGTGGGCACGGCGGAAAATCCCACGCGGATCATTCTCGCACCGGGCATTTACAATACCCAGCAGATACTTATCGGCAGCAACATGCCCTATTTGCAGTTAATAGGAGCTTCCGCAAACCCGGAAGATACGGTGGTGGAATATGATCTGAACGCCAAATCCACCATTGGCGGACGAAATATTGGAACTTCCGGCAGCGCCAGTGTGCAGATTCGAGCCAATGATTTCACCGCCACCAACATTACATTTGCCAACTCCACGCCATACGGAACGGCGCAGGCGGTGGCATTGCTGGCACAGGGCGACCAGGAGGCCTTTTCAAATGATCGATTCATCGGCTTTCAAGACACGCTTTATCTGAAAAATGGTCGCAGTTACTTTCAAAACTGCTACGTGACAGGGACAGTGGATTACATCTTCGGAAATGGTACGGCTGTGTTCCAGAACAGCACGATTAACAGTTCCGCACCGGGAACCGTCACTGCGGCTAACACCAATACCACCACAGCGGTGGGCTTCGTATTTCGCGATTCCACCATTACCTCAAACGTTGTTCCCACCTCCCAGGGAGGTGACCCGAACGACCAAACCGGAGTGCCCGCAGGCAGCGCATTCCTGGGCAGGCCGTGGGATTACGCAAGCAGCAACTCCAGTGTAACATTTCTCAACACGCGGATGGGCTCTGTAATTAATCCTGCCGGATGGACACCTTGGGATGCCAATGAAATTCCATCAAAAGGTAATCCCCGGTATTCCGAATACAACAGCCAGACCTCCCGCGGGGCGGAACTGAGCGTGTCTCAACGCGTCCCGTGGTCGAGCCAACTGGTGCAATCGGGAAGCTCCGATGCTCTGCTGAACGCGGAGAACTACACTCTGTCCAATATTTTCGGCCCTGAAACGTTCTGGGGAACCCAATATACGGATCGTTTTGCAGTTTCCGGAACCTGGAATCCACTGGCTCAACTGGCAACCGCAAACGTGCCTGAACCGGCCGAATTGCCGCTGTATGTAGCGGCATGCGCGAGTCTGCTGGCCATGGGTTTCCGCAGGAGCATACGACGAAACTTTCGGACGGCGGGCCTATTGGCCTCGTGCGGCCCAGAATAAGAGAGACTCTCCTCTTCTCGTGGGAATACTGATAACCTTACCGCTTGTTGTATGCACCAGTCCATGGTTTTGAGTATAGCGAATCTGCTTCCCCAGCCATGGATTGGCAAGGCGTAAGGGCGTCCCGGCCTTGCTTACAATTTTCACGTACTCGATGCGTCCGGATTTTATGGCGCTGGATATCAAGAAGTCACCACAGCCCAGCAGATTTCCGAATTGCGCGTTCTGACTTCTTGGCCAGTCGGGGAATATATGAATATTCCGCTGATACGTCTGCAAAAACATGGCGCAGATTGTCGTTGGAACGGTGGCCTCATTTTCCACACCGCCGCAGAAGATATGATAAGCAAAGCTCGGATACCCTATGTGAGACACGAGCAAGTCGAGATGGTGCAAGATCGATCCCGGGTGGTAGCCAATGCAAGCCAACGCCGGATAAAAGCTCGAGGTATCATTACAGTCATACCAGATTTTCATAAAGGCAGCAGTGTTCCATGCGGCACGAAGCAGCTTCGGGTTGCTCTCCAGTCCGATCTGCCAGGCAGGGAACACGGTCTGCAGCGAATTCATCCCGGGGGTGGATCCGGTTACCACGACTGCTGGATGTGATTGCAATTGATCTCGCAGAATAATCCACGCCCGGCCTTTCTGGCTGATGCGAATGACCGATTTGCCTGCCGCTTGCAGGCGTCCGACAGCATGCACGATTCCACCAATTGAGGATGCGGGTACAATCGGGAGTGGGCTAAGGTGCGAATCAATGTATTGCCATTCGGCCCGTTTGGCCTTGTCCACGTGCAATTGACGGCTGATATCAATGACTGCGGGGTACAGCATGCCCAGAAAGGCCAGTGTTGTTGCGGGATTCACCGCATCAGTCGGCCCGAACAGTTGTTCGTCCGGCGCATCGTGATAACTCACATACCGGCCATTCACGAGTTTCAAGTCGTGATCCCAGTAACGCGCCACGCCTCGCAGGAAGGGCCAGACCAGCCGGGCGTATGCTGAACTATGCGTGTATCGCCAGCGCTGAATACAGTTGACCGCAGCGAACAGGGCATCAGATTTCTGGTCATTTCCGCGAAAGTTGTCGGCACTCCATCCGGGGGTGGGTGCCAGGTGGCAATAGTATACCAGTCCGTGGGCACCAATTGTTTTTGCCAGCGCATGGCCCCGCCCCATCCATGCCAGTAACGGAGGATCGTAGGGGTTCGCAAGGCTGACGTGGTTGGTGGGGAAAGTCGCCCAGAAAGGGGCCTCATAATTGTAATCCAGCGTGTAGTCACCCTGCCAGCCCATAAATGGAGAGGTGATCCAATTTCCCCACAGTCCGGGAGCTACGCAGCCGCTTCGACTGCATGACGCCAACAGGTAAAGCGAACCGTACCACCAGGATTGCAAAGTCTTATCGGGAATCTTTATAAAAGATCTTGACCAGAAACGCCTCCACCACGCCAAGTGGGTGTCCCACAAATGCGAAACTGTCGCCATATTTGCGGATGTGAGAAAATCAATAGCGGCATGCCGGTAGTGCGGAGTATCGCGATTATCCATTACGGCGATCAGCATGGTGACACGCTTTTCCGCTGGAATCGTGATGTCCATGCGGCCACCGGCTTCGGCCGTCATACCACCGAGTACTCGCAGCGCCAGAATTCCCTTCGGCGCGCAGCCATCGAAAGGGATTGTGGTATCGCCGGGGTGTGTTGCCGCCCACATCCAGCGCGGCCCCATGACCTGCGCTGTGGTCGGAAATCGCCGAGTTCGGCCGGCCGGGCTGCCGTTGACAAACAACGTTAATTCCCTGCCGTTGTAAGATGCGCTTACCTGAATCCAACGGCGCAGTGGAACCCTGTGCCGTGCGACAATTGTTGTGCCGTTGAGATTTGCCGCCAGCCGGCCGTGATCGAGAAAAAGCATGAAGCCCGAGGCGGCACCCTGCTTGCGCGGAAACTGCCGACTATTTCCCGGTTTAGCACTGCCTAATGGATCAGCGTCCAAGGGTGGATGGCGGTACCATCTTTGCCCGGTGGTGGCAGAGAAAATGTAATTGCAGTCATTGGTGGCACTGGCATCGATTTGGGCATCGACTGTGAATCGCCGCTGCGGCATAATAATACGTCCACAACTGAATTGGGAACGGTTGCGCACGCCATCCTGTGGCCGGCTGTTATTGAACTCGGCATTGGTGCCCGTGAGGTAGGCATATTTCGGCACAATGTGCCCGCGGCTCGTGGAATTTTGGGGAATAGCGCCGGCAAAAATGCGGACCCTTCTGATCCGCCCCTCGAAGGCGGCCGCCGGCCCGCCTGCGAAGCGATTACCGATTGTGGCAGCAACGACCTCCGGTGATACATTCAACCAGACGGTTGGGCCAGTAGCACCTCGCATTGGAGGCCGGCCGATGTTGCCCCACGGACCACGAAGATCAGCGGAAGCCCGCACTGCCACGGTGCTTCGATTTGTCAAACTCAATACGACCATATTGCTTGTGGCGGCGACCCAGGATTTGATTTCCAGCTCCCGGTGTCCGGATTTGAACACCCCGCGAAGATCAGCGGGGCCAATGTCTTCCCGCACACGATAGGTCGCGCCATGCAATGCAGGGATCGAAATCTGCAGACTTCCAACCGGCATGATACGGCCGCGTAATACGCTCCAAAAATCGTCTCTGCCAAAATACAAAGTGCAATGGTCCGGCGGGCCGCCCAATACGACGCCGACATTTCCATTTCCCTCGAGAGGTCCACCGGTCATCCCACGAGAAGGGACATCGGTTGGCGGCGCAAAAAACACGCCGTGAATATGAGAAACCAGTTGCAGTGCTGTTTTCCCTACACGCGGTGGAATGGGAGCGTTAGCGGCAGGCACCGCTTTCGGGAAGCAGGTTGATCCAAACAACAAAAGGGCCAGATAAAATGCAGTTCCACCGTGATTCTTTTGCATTAATGCGACTCCTGTAATACCCCTGTCCGCACCGCCACGCGAGCGTGGTCGCGTATGCCAGAAGCAAACTCCGCCAGCGGGGATCAGACGAAATGGTATGGCGAACACACATGCTTTGGAAGTCCCGCGCGTATATTTTCCAACGGAAGTATTGCACGATCAGTCAAAATCCCGGATATATGACCTTCCGATGGACGATGAGCACAATGACGTGTTATCCTTACCCCAAGCGCTTGATGGGAACAGTTGGAACCGGAAAGCGTCTGCCAGCAGAACACGCGAATGAAAATTTCTGACACCACGTACCACGGAGTTGGAAGAATGTCGAATGACTCAAAAAGGGACGCATCCCCCCACGTTGCGATCCTCATTGAAACCACTGGAGCCTACGGACAGGGCCTGCTGCGCGGCGTGGCGCGGTATAATCGGGAGCGCGGTGCCTGGTCGACGTTTTATCAGCCGCGGGGAATACACGATTCGCTCCCGCCATGGTTGAAAAAAATGGAGAGGGGATGGAATATTGGCCCGTGTGGAGACGCAGGAAGTTGCGGATTTCATCAAGAAGCTGCGCGTTGCGGTGGTCAATCTGCGTGCGACAATGCCGGGATTACCTTTCCCGTATGTGGGCATCGACCATCGACAAGTGGCTAAACTCGGTGCCGAACATCTCGTTGATCGCAATTTTAAAAACTTTGCTTTTGTTGGTCGAAAAAGAGGCGTGCATCCGGGGCTCGACCTGCGCGGCGATCATTTTTTGGAACTGGTAAAAAAACCAAGCAGCTTCCTTGGTCGGTTTGAAGTTGACGATTCGGGGAGCAATGCCGACTGGGAGCGGGAACAGGATCGTCTGGCGAAGTGGGTTCGTGGCCTCCCCAAACCAGTAGGCATCCTTGCCGCCAATGACGAGAAGGGCCTGCAGGTACTTGATGCATGCCGGCGGTGCCGGGCTGAGGTACCGGACGAGGTTTCCGTAATTGGTGTCGACAACGACGCGGCAATGTGCGACCTTGCGATCCCCGCGCTAACGAGTATTGATCCAAATGCCGAGCAGATCGGATATACGGCGGCGGCGCTGCTGGACGAATTAATCACACATGGCAAGGAGCCGGAGGCGGTCACGCTGATTCCGCCGCGTTGTGTCGTTGTGCGCAGATCAACCGATACTACCGCCGGTGACGACCCGGACGTTAATCAGGCACTACGCTTCATACGCGACGAAGCGTGCCATGCCATAAGCCTCGCCGATGTAAGTCGGCACGTCGGTGTTTCTCGCACAGTTATTCAAGAAAAAGTTAAGCGCGTAATCGGTCACACCATCTACGAGGAAATTGAACGCGTTCGCCTGAGCCGCACCGCCGAATTGCTGCTAATGCCACAATTGTCCATCAAGCAAGTGGCCATGAAAGCAGGCTTTTCGAGCACTCAATATCTCACACGCGTGTTTAAACGCCGCATGGGTGAAACCCCGGCAAAGTATCGCGCGAGCCGAGGCATTTAGACACATTCATCCACTTCAACACAAGTTGCACAACTTCCGGCTGCTTTTGCAATAGTATTACCTTGCGTTGAGCGATCGAACCGCTTAGATTGCATTTATCAAAAGTTTGCGGTCTGTAACTCATTTAATATAGACCGTTCGTCAGAAATTGAAACGGGGTGCGGTTTGCTCGGGCGATCCCGGAAATGCAGGCTCGCACCGGCATTTATAAGGAGCATGCCATGATACGTCGGGGTTTTACGTTAATCGAACTGCTTGTGGTCATCAGCATTATCGCGCTGTTGATCTCCCTGCTGCTACCGGCTCTGGCGCGGGCGAAGGCGCAGGCGAACACGGTAATCTGTGCGTCAAACCTGAGACAGGTTTATCTCACGCAGCAAATGTACGCGCAGCAATACGCAGGTTTTGCCATGCCGGGGTTCTACCAGACGGCAACCGCCGAATGGCTATGGTGCTCGCCTGAAATCATGGGATCGGCTCTCTACGGCAGCACTGCGGTATCAACCGGAGGGAAAACCTACGATTTAGATGAGCAAAAATTGGCGGCATTGCTGACGGATCCCGCGGCAGATCACAGTGAAACGCCGCCAATACAGGATTGGGGATACAATTTCTACAGTGACTATACATATAACGACAACGCAGGCTGGGGCAAATTCAATGGATTTTTCACCTACGGCGAGGGCTTTAAGCGCCTGGGCGCAATCCCACAGAACGTGATTATGATGACCGATATATCCAAGCCGCACCCGCTTCCCGGCAATTATTGGCAATTCTATCTGCTTGATTCTTATAGCCAGACCGCTTCGCCCCCGGCAGCCGCGGGATATCAATACGTTGGCACCCCACACGGAACCCGAGTTGACCCGGAGTGTAACGTCCTGCTTTTCAGCGGCGCGATCGTTCTGGTAAATCCTCTACGCCAGTTGGCGTTCCCAAACAATCAGTATATGTTCCGCTACGAGAACTGGGATGCATCGCAGCCACCGTTGACCCACAATTTCAAACCCAGGCCATGATGCAAATGGCCCCGAAAGATTGCGTCGATCATCCTCCGGGAAGGACCTTGTCCGGTTGGACACACGGCCAGGGTTCCTTCCCGCTTTAAATCCATCACGTTGTTACGTCCAACACAACGCCGCCAAGGAGACCCCAGCAATGCCCCCAGTGAAGGTGTGCCAGAAGTTGCTTGCAGCCAGTATCGTATCGGCTTCAATTGCCGCCAGTTCAGTTTGCCTGGCCGCACGTCCAACGATTGAGATCGTTAATCCCCGCCGCCGGACAGATTTTGCCTCCATCCAGCTTGCGGTTACCGCCGCAGCGAGAAGCAAAGCCGGAGTTTACTTAATTGAAATCAGGCCAGGACGGTACCACGAATCCATTACAGTCCCCAAGATGGCCGGGCAAGTGCTGCTTGATGGAATGGGGAAATCGCCCTCTTCCGTATGGATCGGTGCGGGCAAAGGCAAACGCACTTTAACCGTCCACGCTGGTAATTTTCTGGCGAGAAATCTTACTGTGGATAATACCGCAGGGCCAACCGCCGGTCCACAAAATGCAGTCTATATCGATGGACGCCATCAAATCTTTGATCACGTTGTCATTAAAGGCTGGCAGGACACGTTGGCAATCTGGAACGGATGCACATCCTACTTTACCCATTGCCAGATATGGGGAAGTGTTGATTTTATTTACAGTGGTGGCACCGCCCTGTTCAGTAACTGCACGATACTTCAGCGGCGAGATACCGGCGGGGTTAATTGTGCCCCAAGCACACCAAAAAATGTAGCCTATGGATTTATCTTCCGACACTGCCTGATTTCCAAGCTGCCTGGTGTTCGCGCGGCAAGTTCAACGCTGATGCGGCCGTGGCGAGCTTACGGAATGGCGGCCTACATTGATTGCACGATGGATAATCACATTACCGAGGGGGGGTGGAGCCGCTGGGATGGCCGTGAGCACACCTGCCGTGCCTTGGAATTTGGGAGCGTTACACCTGCCGGCAAGCTCATAAATCTTTCGCGCCGTGCCCCATGGGTCAAGCGTATAAGTGCTGCGCAGTCGCGGCATTATACACTATCGCATATTTTTCCTCATTGGAACCCTCCGGCAATGTTAAAGTTTTTGGGCCGGTAAAGCACGATGAGAGTCTCCCCTCCTACAATCGCCCCATGGGAAGATTTTGTGGATTATACGCACCGCCGAACGGCACCGATTCGGCATGCCACGCCATTTGCGTCACCGAATCAGGCTCCGAGAACGCCATCATACCGTCGGCCGACGTGCCATGCCGCATAACTTGGCACGGTGTTTCCGGCCGGCTCCTTTGGCTCGGCTGCAATCGGAAACAGCCGTGGCTAACTTGCCGTTAAAAAATCCAATGCATTGGTTAACCATCGCCGCTGCACGATCTTCTGCATCCTCGGCATCATGTGAAATACGATACGGCCTTTGCCGAGCCGGGCCGTGAATGTTGCGGCCCCGATATTCCGATCGTGATCGCGGCTGTAACCCGCCGCAATTTCGACCTCCGATCCGGTAAGAAGCAGACCGTCAGCGTTAAAAAATGGCACCTGATAGTCATCTTTCATTGCGCAATTAACTGGCAGCCCCTGATATAACGGGTGCTGGCGCACGAAAATCCAATTACCCATCCAATTATCCATGGATCGAAGCGATCCAACGTGACCATGATATTCGAATGCACCAAGTCGAGCCAGATTTCCGGCGGCGCAATCAGAAAAAAATTGATTATCCGTTACCACAAGCAATGGGATTCCGCCGGCAATGCGTTCGGCGATCTGCGGTGTTAAATCGGCGGCTGATTGATACGGCTTCCAAATCAGCTCTTTGGGCCCGAGGTGCTGCTTAATGGGTTCAGGCCCGAAATAAGCCGTGATGGTTCGGCCGGGGGTCTGTATCTTTATGCCCGCAAACGCAGCCTTGCCGTGCTGTACTTCGCCCGGTTCAATGACGATCGTGCCTTTGTCCGGCACTATCTCAAACCGTCGTTGAACCGCCCGGTTCCCTCCGCCCGCCGCGGCAAATATGTCGAATTTACGCAGGACAGTCCGGCCATTAATCTGCACATCAAACTGCCGCTGTTTTACGGCGCTGTGCTGAATTTCGGCAAAATACAGCGTTACTTCCACCGCGTGCCGGGGAAGGGCGTTAAAAACAAATCGAATCTGCCCGGTGCCTCCCGTACATTGGTTCTCAAAAAGCCACGGGATGGGTGTCCCTGAGACTTTTTGAGTGCCGCGGATCATGGTGCCCGCAGGTCCGCCACCAAGCAGCAACATATTATATTCCTCCGTACCGGTATAAGCCTCGCAATGCACGCCTGGCAGATCAGCCAACTCCGCAGCAACGCCAGGTGACCGCCCTAAAATACCGACACGAATACCCTTCTTTATCGGCCCGGAGTCATCAACCACCAGAATGTTGCGCTGATATCTGCTGGGGTGGCCGGTTAACTTCGCATTGATTGTATAAGAACCAGGGTGCAATAAGGCCCCGGTTGATTGATTGGCAGCAATGGGGTAAACAAACTGATCCTTAGTCTGCTCCGGTACCCGTGCATGGAAGAGATCAATTTCTCCATGGAGGGAATGCCCAAGCGTTACCTGAACTTCGCCCGCAACCGGAAGGTCGGTTTCATTCACCAGAAAAACGTCAAATACTGCGGCATCGCCACGCGACACTACGGTCTGCCGAAGCTTGGCCAATGGAAGAACGGGTTGCAGCGATTGTGCAACCAGTGCCGGTGGCCCCTTATGATTGCGAAGGTTATCTACAATACCGGAGTGGTTTTCAATCGCTGTGGATTCCCATCCGCTCATGGCGCAAAAATCGACATGCTCGGCGATGCGAAAGTTTTCCAGCAAAATAGACCACCACTGATAGCAACGGACACCGAGGGCATCAAACAAAGCCGAAGCCGTTGGAAAGGCATCGCGAAATCCCCAGCGTTCAAGAAATGTATTGTAAGCAGCGAGTATCTGCTGATGATCCAGCAGATCGTAACTTGCCCCGCCGGCGGTCTTTATCTGCTGCACCATCAATTCGTGATTATCCGCAACGGCGGATCCGCCCACCTCGCCCCATTCGACGATCTGCTTTCGAATTTCCGACCGGTACATGAATGCATTCGGACCGCGATAGTAGCGATCTTCCCAAGATCCAGCGCCGCCGCCGGCCGTGTGCTGGCACCACCAGCCGGAGAAGCCATTCCCGTGGTCATAGTGCAGTTTCCAAGTACCGGCGCGATACCAAGCTTCACCCGGCGGAACAATTCCATCCTTCAGCGTGACAATTCGGCTCGGGTCTTCCGCGTGCAGTTGCCGAAGCATTGCTAATATGCGGGGGTCCTTAAGATCCGGACTCCATTCATTCTGCACGCAGTACATTACGAGAGCCGGATGGCTGCGGAATTGTCTGAACATCCGCATGAGTTTTTCGGCCATGTATTTTGCGCAAAAGCCATCCGGTGGACCTTGGGCAAATTCCCTTCCCCCACCTACCTCCATATAACGCAGCAGTCCCAGTTCGTCCTGCTGCCGCAGTACCTCTTCGCGCCCAATTTGGCGATGAAAGTTCAGGCAGTTCATGTTTAGCGCTTTGGCGGCATGGACCTCCTTTGCCGCCAGTTCCGGAGTAGGCCACAATCCGTTCAGCCCCCAGAATCCCCACGAAATAGCCGAAAACAGTCGCACCCGCCGGCCATTAAGTCTTAACATGGCGTTGGCTCCGATGCCGTCAGCCTCGAACCACCGGAATCCGAATCGCACATCCCGCCAATCCGCTATCCGTCCGTCGTCAGAGCGAAAATCCACACGCAAACTGTAAAGATTCGGGGTTTCCAAATCCCAAAGCTTCGCGTCCGCGCATTCCAGCCTTGCGTGGAAGCTGTGCCCGGCCCCCGGTGGAACGACCACACGAATGTGTTGATTCTTAATCGACCTGCCACCGGAATCAAGAACAGAGAAGTACAGGTGTCCGTTGACCACGTGTGGAAAATCGTTTGTTAGCGCCGTATGTGCGTCAACCGTGCGTGGCTCCCGAGTATTGAGCACCCAGACATCGGAGAGGTAAACGGGGTCATGGGCTTCCAGTAAAAGACCACGGTCAATACCACCGAAGCCGTGGCTGCGTTGGAACTGCCCATTATTCCATGTTGTTGTATCTCCATCCACCCAGTCAAATCTGCCACCAGGATTTGTAATGCGGATGGCGAGAATATTATCACTGCCCGGACGCGCGGCTCGCGTCGCATCGCAGGTAAATGCCGTCTGATCGATAATATCGTACCCGATGAGCTGCTCATTTAAATACACTTCAGCCCGCTGCCGCGCCCCGCGCACGCGCAGAAGAATTTTTTTGCCGGCAAATGTCGCGGGAATGCGTATGCGCTTCCACCACCAGGATACACCAAAATACGCCCCGCAGCGCACCTGATTATCATCCCAGGCAAAAAAATACTCGTCATTCCGATAGCGGATTGGCGGGATG
>JAJZCT010000026.1 GCA_021828925.1 Planctomycetota bacterium | reverse complement strand
CCCGTGCTGCACCCGAACGGACGGCCCGTTGCGGTTGGAAGCGGTATTCAACTGCCCGGCAAAAAGGGCAAGGCCGGTAAGAAGGCCCATGGTGCGGCCGCTGCGGGGGCGGTAAAACCAGGGGCGAAACGTACACGCATACCCGGGCCATTTCCCTCCGCGGGCGGTGATGATTCGGCATCTACTGAACCTGCGGTAAAAAGCAATGTGGTCTATCAGATCAGCCCCAGCGGACGGGTTCGCGTGTTACTCAAGGTGCCGGATATGGTGCTTTCAATGATTTATGTCAAGCATCATCTGATTCTGGGTCTGGGCGGGCATGGGCGGTTGCTTTCGTATGATCCGTTCACACAGACCGAGACCCTGCTGGAACGGCTTAAGCAACAAGACCTGTTGAGCTTGGCGGAAACCGGTAACGACCGATTGCTCATTGGCACAGCTAATCAAGGGCAGATTTATCAATTAACATCCCAGGCTCAGCTTACGGGTAATTATGTCAGTAAGGTGCTGGACGCCAAACTGCCCAGCAACTGGGGGGCGGCGCATATTATCGCCAAAGTGCCGGCCGGTGCGGCGGTGGATATTCAGACGCGCAGCGGCAACGTGCGGGACGTGAAGACCTCCGCGAAGTTCTGGAGCCGCTGGACATCCTGGATACCGGCCAACAGTTACCGGAAAATTTCAAGCCCGCCGGCGCGATTTTTACAATTCCGCCTGCGGCTTAAACGCAGCGCCAAAGGGGCTTCGCCGATTATTCGGTCCACATGTATCAGCTATCAGCACATCAGCGTGCCGCCGGTGCTTAGCAGTGTGCAAACCCATTACCAGAGCAAACCCGCTCATGCGGTACTGGTGAAATGGAAGGCCAATGATCCGGACGGCGATACGCTGCAGTACACGGTGAAATACCGGCAGAAGGGGATTCCCGTCTGGATACGCATTGCGAAGAATATTTCCGCGCATCATTACCTTTGGCAGCTCGCCGGTATTCCCGATGGATATTATCGGGTGAAGGTTATTGCCTCAGATGCACCGGACAATACGCCGAGCACTACGCAAAGTGTGGCCAGAGAATCCCGCCGCATTCTGGTGGATAACACCGCGCCCAGGATCGCGGACCTGAAATGGCGGCAGGCCGCGGATGGCCGCATTGTGGTAACCGGCGTGGCGTCGGATAAGCTTTCGCCAATAACGGCGGTAAGCCTGCAGGTGGATTCTTCAAAGAACTGGCGTCCGGCGGCCGCTTCTGCTACTATCTTTGATTCTCCGCTGGAAGGGTTCCACGGTAGAACAGGTGTGCTGACCGGTGGACCGCATCGAATTGTGGTAAAAGCGGTTGATGCCGCCGGGAACGAGGCCTACGCATCGGTGCTGGTAACGGTACATTGATGCGGCAAAGATAATATTTTGGAGTTGAGTCGTGCATTATCCGCATAAAGTCAGCAATCGTAAGCGCGTGCGTAAAATCGGCTTCCGCGCCAGGATGAGGACCAAAAAGGGCCGGCAACTGATGAACCGCAAACGCCGCACCGGTCGCAGCGTCAATGTGGTATGATCAGGCTCTATGAGCGATCAGCCATCTACGCGCCGCCCCAATCGTCTGATTGATTCCCGCAGTCCGTATCTTTTGCAACATGCTTACAACCCTGTGGATTGGTATCCATGGAGCTTGGAAGCATTGGCGCTAGCTCGCGCGCGAAATCTTCCCATATTCCTATCCATCGGCTATTCGGCGTGCCACTGGTGCCATGTCATGGAGCGGGAGGTTTTTGAAAATCCACCCATTGCCCAGTATATGAATGAGCACTTCGTGAATATCAAAGTGGATCGGGAGCAACGCCCGGACCTTGACGAACTGTACATGCTGGCCACACAAATAATCACCGGCTCCGGCGGCTGGCCCATGAGCGTATGGCTTACGCCGGACCTTAAAGCTTTCTACGCGGGCACCTATTTTCCGCCGAAAGATCAATACGGCCGGCCCGGCTTTCCTTCGGTACTCTCGGCCATCAGCAAGGCTTGGGGCAATCAACGCGATCAGGTGCTCGAACAGGCGGACCAAATTGCCCGCACCATTTCTGGCCATCTGAACCGGGGCGACAAGGCCGATGCGGCCGTGGATGTTCCCGCCTGGGTGGCCGGTGCCTTGGAAGCGTGCAAAAATCGCATGGACTTAGCGCGGGGCGGTTTTAGTGGTGCCCCAAAATTTCCTCCGCATCAGACGTTACTCTTATGGATTGTTCTGCTGGAGCAGCATGCGGCGGGCACGCTGAACGCCGCGATCAAACTATCCGATGAACTTGCCCGGCAGGTTCGCTCCTGGCTGACCATCACACTGGACAATATGGCGGCCGGCGGAATTTATGATCAGATCGGCGGCGGATTTTCCCGCTACAGCACGGATGAACAATGGCTGGTTCCGCATTTTGAAAAAATGCTATACGACAATGCGCAGCTGTCGCTCATTTACGCCCGCGCGGGCGTACTATTGAAACAGAGTCATTACATCGAGATCGCACGAGAAACATTGGATTTCTGGCTGCGTGACATGACGGCACCCGATGGACTATTTTTCAGCAGTTTGGACGCCGATAGCGAGGGTGAAGAGGGAAAATTTTATGTCTGGGACTTTGCGGAAATAGTGGCCGCCATTCCCGATCCTGCCGACCGTGCATTAGCCGGCGACTATTGGGACTTTTCTCCGGAAGGAAACTGGGAGGGGCGTAATATTGCCCGGGTTAAATCGGATATTACGCAGCTCGCAGCGCGGCTTGGACAGGCACCGGACGTGGTACAGGCACGTTTGCACAAAATCAAATTACACTTACGGAAAATCAGGTCCAAGCGAATTGCTCCACATTGTGATGATAAAATTCTCGCCGATTGGAACGGCCTGATGATTCAGGCGTTGGCGCAAGCCGCCGTGCTGATGAATGAACCGCGCTATTATCAGGCCGCGGCGCGGGCGGCATCGGCCATATTGTCTGTGCACAGCGATGGTGCGGGAAATATCCTGCATGTGAGCCGAGGCGGGCAGGCGGAAATTCCCGCATTTCTTCAGGATGAAGCGTGCATTGGGTTGGGGTTATGGTATCTGACGGCGGCAGCACGACATTTTGCGCCTCATGATAGCGCGGCATGGCTGGCGAGCGCCACGCGTTCCAGCGAAAATATTTCCACGGAATTTTTTCAGCGGCAAAGCGGAAAATTTTACATCTCCAGCGATCGCCACGAGCAGCTATTTCTCCGCGTGCCCAGCGGCAGTGATAACGCTGTGCCGTCAGCCGCCGCCCTGGCCATAGACCTGCTGCTAAAAATCGATTCCGCATCGCCAAAAGCCGTTTATCACACAGCAGTAGCCCGAAGCCTGGCTGGAATGGCACCGCTTATTGAGCAGTATCCGCTGGCGTTTTCATCCATTTTATCGACCCTTGTTGAGCATCCTGAATATCTGTTAACGGCGGCACAAACTTGATCAGGCAATCGATAAGACTGTTTATTTTTCACTACCAATCCGCTTGGAAACATTTAAGAAAGCGCCTCGGATTGACCGATAATATCCATCTGGCGGCGCGTTCTGGACAGGATAAAACCATGCCCGAGAGGCAACTGGATCTATTTACATTTCTGAAAACACCACGCATTACAAATAAGCCGCGGAAGGTGGTTAGCCCGGCCGTTTCCGAAAAAATTATCCAGCGCGAAAAACCAACCGTGTACCGATCCCTTTTAGATGTGCCATTCCGTGAGCACCATCGCTTTTACGACCAATTGGTGCAGGAGATGAAGTCCCAATACGGCATTTCAATTCGTAAATGGCGTTCCAGCATGAGCGGCGTGGCGTATGAACTCCATTACAACAACGGCGATGTTCGGCGAATGATTTCAGCTCCGCGCCCGCGATCCCCTGTCAGTGCGTGTATTTTCATGCATGAGGTGGGCCATCACGCGGTGGGATTCAAAAAGTTTCGCCCCCGCTGTCTGGAGGAATACCATGTCTGGCAGTGGGCGTTCGAGCAGATGCGCAAGCGCGGCATTGCTGTGGATCGGCGTGTAGAGCGGCATTATCGGCGAAGCATGTACCATTATGTCCGGCTGGCCAAAAAACGCGGGCTGAAGGTTTTACCGCCGGTGCTGGAGCAATTTCACACTTGGCCCGGATAATTCACCTTGATCCTGTCACGCGATAAACGTCTTACTTTTCTTACCGCTTAAATAACTTTCCATCACGCACCCGGCAAGATTGTCGCCGGTGCAATAGAACGCCACACCTCGGCACAGGCGCGTAAGCTGATCAACAAACTCCACCCATTGCATATCCCAGTAATCTTCAATAAGGGCAAAACTCGCTACGCGAATACCCGCCCGGCTGCATGTCAGTGCCTCCCGGAGTGTCGCCAATGCGGTTTCCCGTCGCGGCGGATACAGAAGATGCAGCATATCACCATCGACGTGGGCGGTAGGCTGGCCGTCGGTAATGATGAACATCTGCTTTTGTTCAGCGGGGCGAGAATTCAGTATTCGCCTTCCCATCTGCATGCCCAATTGGAGATTCGTAAAGTGCTGATGGGCTTTTTCCGCCTGCGAAAGTGGAATATGCACTTCAATGTCATACTCATGCGTTGAAACGCGTTTGGGCATCAGCAGAGGCAGGCGTTGTTCAGGAACAACGGCCGCGGTGCTGTAAAATCCGACGATATCAACGGTATCCTGAGGAAAACGCTGGCGAACCAGAGCGGTCAGCGCCATGGCAACTTTTTTCGCCGCCAGAAATCGGCCGTAGCGCATCATACTGCCGGACATATCAATAAGGATACATAAGGCGCAGGTCGTAGAGCCTTCCAGGAGGTGCAATTCCAGATCATGCTCATTAAATTGGATCGGCAGGCCCGGCGCGTTGCCGGCGGCCACCGTGCGTGACATGGCATTACGCAGGGATTGCAACATATCCAGTTCGCTGATGGGGTCGCCAAACTGATATTTGCGTGTACCTTCCAGGCGTTCAGCACCGGCACCGGCGTTGGTGGTGGGATGGCCGTCGCGGCTGCCGCGCGGCAGATGGGCAAAAATTTCCATCAACGCTTTGCGCTGCATGGCGTTGATGGCCCGTGGCGTAAGGCGGAATTTACCGGCGGCTTTCTCCAGCAGCCCGTCGTTGATCAATTGTTCAAGGATATCCGCATCCGCCGGTTGCAGTTTAGCCAACGCGTCAAGTGCCTGATCGCCGTAGGAGAGAATAAAATCGAAGATACTATCGGTAGCAAACAAGCTGTCGGGGGTGGGGAACTCCGAACCGTCAAATTCGCCGTAATTAAAAAGCATGGCACCGAATCCTGCTATCAATCCAGCCCGTTGCCTAAAGCAGACAGGCGCTTACGGCATTATAGCCGCCCCTACCGGCGGGACGAAAAGGTCTATCGAAAATTCGGGTTTGCCCATTGCATGGTTGGAATGGATAATCATTGATATGGAACAGGCACAGGAAATCTTTAAGACATTTCTCCATGACCATGGGCAAAAATACACGGAAGAGCGGCGTGTCGTGCTGGAAGTCATTCAGAGCTTTGATCGCCCATTTGAAGCCGAGGAATTACTGCTGGCGCTGCGCCGACAACAGCACCGCGTCAGCAAGGCCACGGTGTACCGCACGCTTAAACATCTGGTGGAATGCCTGCTGGTGAACCAGATTTTCTTCGGTACCGGGAAGCAGAGTTATTATGATTTTGTCGGAACGCAACGCGGCCACGACCATCTGGTGGATGTCCAAACCGGAAAAATTATCCCCTTTTCCAGCCCGGAAATCGCGGCCTTAAGAGATCGCATTGCCCAGGAAATGGGGTTTACGTCGGTCGCCCACCGCTTTCAGATACTTGGAAAGCCCATGGAAAATCAGCGCGGGGCGCATTGACGCAACCCATTAATGGACATGGCGGATAATTTGGCCGCGCACCAGAAATACCACTTCTTCGGCAATGTTGGTGCAATGATCCGCGATGCGTTCAAAGTTTTTCGCAATCATAATCATCGCCAGATCAGCCGGTACATTCTGCGTGTCCGCCACCATGCCGGCCTGCAGGTCTTGATAAATCTGATGGTAGAGTGCATCGATGACATCATCGCCCCGGCACACTTCAGAAGCTAAAGCCGGATCGCTTAACCCCAGACATTTGGTGGTATCTTCCACCTGCTTAAGTGTGGATTCAGCCATGGTTTTTAATTCATGGGGAATCTGTGAGACTGTCGCGGAGAACGATGGAACCATCAGCGCGATGTTGTAGGCGCAATCGCCGATGCGCTCCAAATCACTGTTAATTTTTACAATGGCAAAAACCGTGCGGAGATCCGAGGCGGCGGGCTTATGCTCGGAAAGCATATTGATGGCGGCGCGTTCAATTCTGACTTCCTCGGCGTCAATTTGTTCCTCAGTATCGGGCACGCCCTGCGCGATATCAGGCCGGCAATGAATCACCGCTTGCGTAACTTGCTCGACCGCTCCCTGGACCAATGCAGCCATGTCCACGCAACGATGATGCAGAAGTTCCAGGGCTTCAACAAACTGAATCGACACGGGCTGCTCCACGTATAAGGCATAGACCTACAAACTTGACGTAATTATAACCCGGCAAGTACCCCGGAGCGAACGGCAGATAATTTTCGTGCCGGGTGCAGGTTGACGAATGTGGGTATAATAGCGAGTGGGCATGAAGACGGTTTATGCTGCGGGCGGTGGTTCTGGAAAGGGTTGTGACCATGACAAACAAGATATTATCCAGACCGGCAGTGCGTTATGGCATGGCGTATCTGGTGTTGCTGATCGGGGGTTCGGCGATCCATACATACGCCCAGAATTACCCCGCCTATTCGGGCTACACACCCTACTATTCCCAGCCTTATACTCCGCCGCCACCGCCGGTTGCCCCCCCGCCACCGGCTTATGCGCCGGTTTACGGGCCGCCGGTCATGGCTACTCCGCAAATTGTCGCACCGCTTAGCGCCCAGCAGATTGATGATCTTGTGGCTCCTATTGCGCTGTATCCGGACGCGCTGCTGGCCCAGCTTCTGCCGGCCAGCACGTACCCGCAGGAGGTGGCGTTGGCGGCCCAGTGGTTGCAATATAATCCGAATCCCAGCGAAGTTGTCATTGATATGCAAAACTGGGACGCGTCCATTAAAGCCTTGGTACATTATCCGAACGTCCTGGAAAATATGAATGCAAATATGCAGTGGACCGACGCCCTGGGCGTGGCTTTTTTGAATCAGCAGGCGGACGTTATGCAGGCGATTCAACAATTGCGGGCACAGGCTATCGCGGCTGGGACGTTACAATCCACCCCGCAACAGCAGGTCATATCCCAGAACGGAACCATCTGGATTGAGCCGGCGAACCCGCAAATCGTGTATGTGCCGCAGTATGATCCGAGCCTGGTTTACAGCCAGCAACCGCAGAATTTCATTGGTCCGTACCTGACGTTCAGCTTGGGTTTTGCCATTGGGAATTGGCTGAATAACGATTGCGATTGGCAAAATAACTGGGTCAATGCGGGCCAGAGCTGGGATCATAACTGGCGGCAGGATAATCGGGGGCAATGGATGCGTAATCGGCAGGCGGTTCGCGATAATCGTCGCGGATTCGGCCCAGCGCGACCACTGCCGCAGCGATGGAGGCGCAACGCGCGGGTGCCATTTCCCGCCCTGCCTCCCAATATGGCACAGCGTGGTGCGATTCGGCAATACCGCGGCTGGCCCAACCAGGCACCGGTGAATCGTCCGGGTTCGGCAATCCGCCCGGGAAACAATGGCCGCAGGTTTACGCCACAACCGCCGGCTCGCGTATTCGGTGGAAATTATCGCAGCGATAACAACGTTATTCGCGCCCGGAATCGGGGACGCCAAAGCCTCCGAGCCTTTCACAATCAGCAGCGCCAGGGCCGGGGGAACCGTCCGGAATATCGTGCACCGCAGCGGCAGCAAAGGCAGGCTCCGCCGGCGTTTCACGGCATGAATTCCAGTCGGCAGGTGCAGCAGGACGCACAGCGCGGCCGGCAATCCATGCGCCGCCGGTGATGGCAGACCAACGTCTCAACGAGTTTGAAAATCTTTTTCGGAGAAGTTTATGATTACAGGTAGCAACAGTTCTAAGTGTGTGGTGGCCGCGATGCTGGTGTCGGGAACGCTTATTCTGGCCTGTGCAGGGTGCCAGAGCCGGAACCCAACCAATGCGAACGCGGCAGCGCTGGGGCAGCCGATGCGGCAAAGCCAAACGGGGCGGCCCGGGGTGGGGCAGGAATTGTTTCCCAGTGATGATGCGGCGGCGGCGGCGTTGCTGGCTGCGGTCAAAACGCAAAATCACGCGAAACTGCATTTGATCTTCGGGCCGACAATGAAAACGCTCGTTTCCGGTGATAAGGTGGAGGATCACCGCCATTTTGAAGAGTTTGTGGCCCATGCCAAACAAAAATTCTGGCTCGAGAAAAAAAATGCCGATACCTCGATCGTTCATATTGGCAATAAGAATTGGCCGTTCCCCATCCCCATTGTTCGGCTTACCGATGGCAAATGGTTTTTTGATACTCAGGCGGGAAAGGCGGAAATTTTGGCGCGGCGAATCGGAGCCGATGAACTTGATACGATTAAAGTTTGCGAGGCATATGTGCTGGCTCAACAGCAATATGCAGGCACGTATCATGATGGCGCGGATGTCTTGCGGTACGCCCGGCGGCTGGTAAGTAAACCGGGCACACAAGACGGCCTGTACTGGCCGGCCGCAGTTGGCCAACAGGAAAGTCCTTTCGGGCCGCTGGCCGCGCAAGCCGCCGCTGAGGGCTACACGCCCGGGGCGCACAAAACTACCGGACCGCATCCATTTAACGGCTACTATTTTCGTATTCTCACCCGGCAGGGGTCGGCCGCACCGGGCGGAAAATACAACTATGTCATCAATGGGAATATGATTGCGGGTTTTGCCCTTGTTGCGTTTCCCGCCAAATATGGTTCCTCGGGAATTATGACGTTTATTGTCAATCAGCAAGGCCGGGTGTATCAAAAAGACTTGGGACCGGATACCTTATCGATCGCCCGGCGCATGACGCGTTATAACCCGGATAAATCGTGGACGCTCATACAGGAATGATGGGGCGCTATGACCGATATTGACCTGATTCTTGCGCCCGAGATCCCGGCGGCATTGGGCGATGGAACGCCTGTAACCCCGGCGCTAACGCCGATGCCGATGGTGTACGGCGTGATAATCCCCGTGTACAACCACGGCGGAACCCTCGCAAAAGTCATTGACGAGGTCCTGGAAAAAATTCCGGAAGCGACGGTTTTTGTCATCAATGACGGCAGCACCGATTCCACGGCGGACGTGTTGCGGGAACTGGAATTACAGTATCCGGCAGGCCCCCATTGCGCGCTACAAATTGTGCATCATCGGCACAATCAGGGGAAAGGTGCCGCGCTATTAACCGGCTTTTTTGCCGCGCGGGAGGCCGGTTGCACCCATGCGATCACCATTGACTCCGATGGGCAACATCGGGTAACTGATATTTTTCGACTCATGCAGATAGGTCAACTATTTCCTGATGATTTAATTATCGGAGATCGGCAGATGGACTTTGCTGATGTCCCGGCACGCAGCAAACACGGACGGGATATGTCCCGGTTCTGGATGCTTTTGCAAACGGGCCAAGATGTACCGGATACGCAATGCGGGTTAAGAATTTATCCCCTGCGGCACACCCTGACGCTGACCCACCTGTTCCGGCGATTTGATTTTGAAACCGAAACACTGGTTCGCCACGCCTGGGCAGGCTTGCAAGTGCGATCGTCCCCGATCACGTGTATTTATTTTACCGCCGACGACCGCATTACCCATTTTCGCCCCGTGCGGGACACGATTCGCGGCGTACGGCTGAACGTTCTGCTGACCACGTGGCGGATTATCAATCCTGTGCCGTGCCGCAAATGCCAGGTTTCTTATCAGAGGCCGCACGTCTCCTGGCGGGATTGGTCAAGTTGGCGGTTCTGGAAGCGACAACTTGGATTAGCTCAATGTGATGCTTTGGCGGATGCCATGCTGGCCACGGCCGTTGGCGTGGGAGTGCTTATAGCTGTGCTCCCGCTTTATGGAATTCAGACAGTGCTGGCTATCTACACGGCTCGTCGCTTACATATTAACATTCCTGTAACGCTTCTGGCCACGCAAATATCCCTTCCGCCGTTTATTCCGATTTTAATATTTATGAACGTTCAAACCGGCTATTTGATTTTGCATGGCAGGCTGCTGTCTCCGGAGTTTATGGTACATCAGCAACTCTCCTGGCAGGGAATTTTTTCCACCTATCTGATGCCCATGTTGCTTGGCGGATTAATTTGCGGATTATCGCTTGGCACCGCCGCTGTGCTGATTACGCGTGCCATGCTGGGACGCATGCACCGCCAATCAGCGGCAACGCGTGCGGCCGTGCCGCATGATTCAGCGACCGGAAATGCTGAAATGACAACGTAAGCGGGCTGGCCAGAAAGCCGGTTGATCATATCATGGACTAATCCCGAGGCCCCAAATAAGTTTCCGGTTTGGCCCGCAATCCCAGGCCGCACCCCCGGCTAAGCCGGCGGCTGTGTGAGGGACGGTAGGCCGGATTTTGAGGATTTTATCGGCGAGTTGTTCCTAATCCGTGGAGAATTCCTTTTCCCGATTGGCCAACTGGGACCGCAAACGGGCGATGATGCTGGAGTGCATCTGACTGACGCGCGACTCGGACAGCTCCAGCGCGTCGCCAATTTCCTTCATGGTCATTTCTTCGTAATAATAGAGTACCAGAATCATTTTTTCCGAGCGGGACAGGCCGCGGGTTATCAAATCCTTGATGTCGCGCTGGTGCAGGATCGCCAGGGGAGAATCAGAGGCTTTGTCCTGCAGCACATCGACTTCGCGAACGTCTTTGTCACTATCGGATTCAAACCATTTCCGGGACAGGCTTACCTGGGAAACGGCGCTGGAGTCCTTGAGCATTTTTTCAAATTCATCGGCCGGCACGCCCAGATGCGCCGCAATTTCCTCCTGAGTCGGGGCACGACCCAGTTTCATTTCCAGTTGCCGGGAGGCCTGAATGACTTTGCTGGAGCGGCTGCGCACCAGGCGGGGCACCCAATCCATGTTGCGCAACTCATCGAGAATCGCTCCGCGAATGCGCGGGGCACAGTATGTTTCAAACTTCACGCCCCGGTTGGGGTCGAATGATTCAATGGCATCTTTCAGTCCGAATGATCCGGCCTGAATAAGATCATCGAGATCCACCTCATCGGGCAATTTGGAATAAATACGATCGGCGTTATAGCGCACCAAAGGCAGATATTCCATCATGAGCAAATTGCGCATCACTTCGGTTTTGTGGGCTTTGAACTTTTTCCAGACATCATTGATGTCTTGTTCAACTGCCGCGGTAGTTGTGCGAGTTTTTGCCATGGGTCGCTCCTTGACCAGACCAGCACCGGAACGGATGATGACTCCCATATCCGTAGGGCGCAAAACACACGTGGGCCTCATGCCCCCTGAATTTTCCATGTAACGTTGTGGCGCGACGATGGTTGATTGGCGAAACCGTGAACAACCCATCGACCAAGGGTGAGGGAATAGCGCAACCGACGATCCCCACCAGTGGGCGCGCAAATTTATATTTTGAGCGGATTAAAAAATAACATGTTGATGATAATGTATTAACGGCGGCACCCGAGGCGGCACGGAGAACGTCCGTCCCGTGAAGGTTGTTGGTCAAATTTCGGAATAAACCAAGCATATCGAATCCATTCGTTGCTTTGGGCGGCTTTCCCTGCCTCATAAGAGTATCAAACTGTATCAGCACAGTGACCAGTTTTTTTCGACTCTGATACTCTCGCGAACTGTACAGCGATTCCAGCTTGGGGCACCGGACTGAACAACCGCCCGGAATAAAACGCTCATGCCAGCGCCGCTGACTTGCCAGATAGTGTAACACGGCTGTTTTGGAAAGCAAGAGCATTTTTATCGGGCTAATTTGCCGCTTGCACGCCCAGCAGGTGCACCCGAAACTTCAGCGTGCTGTTGGCGGGGATCCCGCTGCCCGGAGGGGATTGATCACCGTAGGCCAGGGCCGGCGGAATGATCAGTTCACGAACTCCGCCCACCCGCATACCTTTTACGCCGATATCCCAACCGGAAATAACCTGCCCGGCACCCAGCACAAATGGGAACGGCTGATTGCCGTGAAGCTTGCTGGCGTCAAAAACTTTGCCGTTCATTAACATGCCCGTGTAATGCACAATCGCGGTTTCGCCATCTTTCGCCACCGGGCCTGTGCCGATTTTAATATCTTTGATAATCAATCCGTCCGCGAGTTTGCGCACATGTTCGGCCTGGGTGGCCGGGGCAGTGGTCGCGGTGGCCGTGGTGGCCGCGGGCGTTGCGCCGGCGGGGACGACTGCGGTGGCATTGGCCGGGGTCGCCGGCGCTGACGACGCCGCCGGGGTCTGTTGCGAACCCGAGTTGCCGCAGCCAACGAGAGCCAGTGTGAGGGTGGAAGTTAAAGTAAACATGAATGCTCTGGGCAGGATTTTCATTTTTGATGATCCTCAAAAAAGGGGTTCACAAACGCTTCGTCTATATTATGCACGATCGTTGCGGCCTGGACAAACACCTGGACAAATCAAAGACAGTCAAGGATTAGGCCAGTCCGCATTCACGAAGCGCCCCGCTTCCAGAATGGTTTTGCCATCCACCTCTATGCGGCAGCCCGGTTGGCGTAAATCACACACCATGTCCCAGTGCAGGCCGCTTTCATTGGTGCCGCCGGTTTCCGGATAGGCCGCTCCCAATGCGGCATGACATGTCCCGCCGATTTTTTCGTCAAAGAGCGTGTTGCGCGTGTACTGTTGAATTGAAAAATTTGTGCCGATGGCAAATTCACCCAGCGTCCGGCTGCCGGCATCCTGATCCATCATGGCGGTAAGAAAATCCAATCCCTTGGAGGCCGCGGCATCCACGACTTTGCCATTCTTAAACTTCAGCACAATGCCGTCGCATTCGCGACCATGATGCACGGCCGGGAAACTATAGTGGATGACGCCGTTGACGGCATCTTCAATCGGCCCGGTAAACACTTCGCCATCGGGGAAATTTTCATGACCGCAGCAGTTGATCCAGCGGCGCCCTTCCACGCCCAAGCGCAAATCCGTATCTTTGGCGACCACATGGACTTCTTTGGCGGTGTTAAGATAATCCGCCAGCCGTTGCTGCTTTTCGCTGATCTTCTTCCAGGCCGCCACTGGATCATCCAGATGCAGCAATCCGCCGCGGAAAACAAAATCCGCATAATCGTGCAGGGACATTTCCGCATCCTGCGCACTGGCCTGCGTGGGAAATTGTGTTCCCACCCATTTCAATTTGCCCTGCGCGGCACGCTCCAGAAATCGTTTGCTGATGGGCCTGCGAGCCTGCGCGGCGGCGGCCTGCTTCTTGGGGTCCACCTGCGTCATGGAACGGGTATTTTCCTGTGCCCAGAGACCGATGG
>JAJZCT010000025.1 GCA_021828925.1 Planctomycetota bacterium | reverse complement strand
CATATTTTGGCGAGCGTGGGTTGGCACGTTATCGGGCTGATTTACGGATACGCCCCGCATTATCCGCCAGAACCGATAACTAATAATCGGTCAATGATTTCGGAGGGAAGGCCGCACGAAGAGCGTTAAGCACCGCCAGCAGGTCAATAAATTCCTGGGCTACCGCACCCGCGACCGGCGGCAACAAGCCAAATGACGCTAATATCATGCCGATGAGACTTAACGCCATGCCGCCCAGGGCACTTTGCAGCGCTACATTTCTCATGCGGCGGCTGATATGAAAAAACTCATCCACTTTTTTTAGCGAGCTGTCCATGATGACCGCTCCGGCGGCCTCGGTGATGATTTCACTATTTTGACCCAGCGCCACGCCCACCGTAGCCGCCATCAACGCCGGAGCGTCATTGATGCCATCACCAATGTAAAGCGTGCGGGCTTTAAGCGTTTCGGCTTTTACAATATCCAGCTTTTGTTCCGGTGTTTTGCCGGCATGAACTTCCGTAATACCCACTCGATTGGCCAGATATTGCACTTCCGATTCCTGGTCACCAGATACCAGCATCAGGCGATCAAAGCGATGCTGAGGCCCGAGATGTTTAACAAATGATGCGCCCTCGGCTCGAGGCTCATCACGGAACTGAAAGCTTGCGCTATAAGCTCCATCAATGAGGACCATACATTCCAGACCGCCGCCGTGCTGCGGCAAAAAGGCACTGGTCGAAGGATCACGGTTTAAGAGTTGCCGCCGGCTGCAAATGTCCACCTGATGTCCATCAATGATGCCGTGAAGTCCCACGCCCGGCGGTTCGCTTATCTCAGAAGCCTCGCGTTGCGGCAGTCCGGCATCCGCCGCAGCTTTGATAATGGCACCCGCCAGTGGATGTTTGGAATACCGTTCCAGTCCGGCCGCGAACATCAGGCTTTCATCACCGTCGGTGCCGGTCCTCTTGTGCACGGAAGTGAGTGTTGGTTCGCCGTAGGTCAGTGTTCCGGTCTTGTCAAAAATCAATGTGCGACAAGCATCAACCTGTTCAAGCACGACGGGCTTTTTGATAATAATGCCCCGGCGGGCCGAAAGGGAAATCGCCCCGATAACCGCCACTGGAATGGCAATTAACAGTGGACAGGGCGTCGCGATGACCAGCACCGCCAGGAAGCGCACCGCTTGGCCGCTTACCAGCCATGCCAGAATGGCCACGGCCACCGCCAGCGGAGTATAAAAAGCACCCAGTTGATCTCCCAGGCGTCGCAGTTTCGGGCGGTCCTGCTCGCTGGTCTTCATGACCTGCATGATTTTTGCGTAGCGGGAATCCACCGCCAATTTCGTGGCTTGGATATCCAATACGCTTTCGCCATTGACCGCGCCGGAGAGCACGCTGGAACCGGGAGTCTTGGAAATCTTAAATGGCTCGCCGGTTAAATACGCTTCATCCATTACGCCGTGCCCTGCAATGACCACACCATCCACGGGGCAAAGCTCGTGGGGAAACACCTGCAGTTGATCTCCTATGGCTACATCGTGCAGTGCCACATCCATGATTCTGCCTCCCTGCTTTTTATGAGCGATCAGCGGCATGCGGCCGGCCAGAGCACGTAACACCGAAGAGGCGCTGCCCACGGCATAACGTTCCAGTGTTTCCCCTCCGGAAAGCATCAGCACCACCAACGCCCCGGCCAGATATTGATCCAGCAATGCGGCCGTGACAATCGAGATTCCCGCCAGCAAATCAGATCCGAACTGCCGATGCACCAATTTAACCAGCAGCTCCCCCACCAAAGGAACGCCGCCGATGGCCAGTGTAAGAAGCAACGGTACATCATAAACGCGCGGCGTAACATGGATGGCGAAACGCAGAAACAAATTCGTGCCGATGCCCAGAATGGCCAGAGCCGCGATGATCATCTGTCGCCGCCCCCAGAGGGTACGCCAGTGAAATGGACCAACTCTGGGGGCCAGAGCTTCTTCCGAGCCGGCACGTCCCGGCGTGCCGCTATTGTGTATATCTTTATCCATTTGAGGTATTTTAACCGATAATTAGGTATTGCCAAGCATGCGATCAATGGCGAACCCGCCATGATGGCAACATCTAATGAGACTTGCGGATCATCCGGATCATTTTGAGATTAATGGATATAAATTTAAGGAACTGCCAAGGCACAAACGTTCTGAAAAATCGTGTCGATCGGGTGGGCCGAGGGGCAAACGCAAGCAAATCATCATTTTTCACGTCAATTACTCCGGAATCAGCCACCAAAAAGGTTTGGCTTTCGCCTTGTAAATAAACATATAATGCAGAATCTTTTTGATCCAATGCCCGGCCGAGCCAATCTCGCCAAAAGTAAACTGCAAATCGCGGCCATATTCGGGAAATTTTTCAAAGTCCGGAACAATGGGGAACATGGTCATCGCAACCGCGGTTCCCGACCAGAAGTTGGCACCCGCCGAGGCCACGCACGCCGCACCCAGTTCGGCCATGGAAGCGGTCTTTCCGCCATGTCCGGATTGACTTATTATCCGATCCACAATGGTATTGGCCACCACACGTCCCATGATTGCCGACGGCATGCCCGTGCGCGGCGGGGCCGGGGAAATCGGTGTTCCCTTCACACTGGTTCGGGGCCGGGAAATGGGATGGGGCGGAGCAAAAGCAATCCCGACCGCGAAGATATTACCGTATTTCGGATTCTGATAAGTGCGCGGCCAGTCCGCGGCTTTCCAATCGCGATACTCTTTTTTGGTGTAGTTGGCATCCACCTTCATAAACCCGCTGGGAACAAAAAGCTCAGAGGTGATATCCTCGCCCGCACGATTAAAAGCTTTTAAGCCTGTCCCCGTGAATGGCGGCAACAGCATGGCAAAATCGTAGGCAGTCTCATGGGTTTCGCCATCGAGCGTTTCGCAATAAATTTTATCGGCTTCAATTTTTTGCACATGCGCGCCGGAAATCCATTGGATACCACGCTCCGTGAACAGAGACTCGGCAAACGTGGAGCTATGCACCACATACCCGCCCCGCTTGAAATACATGCCATCGACACCAAAATCACCCAGTTGTGCTTCGTTGGTTATGAATACAATGGTAGCCTTATCCCGCACACCATGGCGTCTAAGTTCAAATTCCACATTCAGCACATACTCAAAGGCGGCACCTTCACACGTACACAGGCCGTGCCCGGTGCCAATGACCAGCGTTTTCCTGACCCCTTTTTTCATTTCCGCAATGCAAGTCAAAAAGGCGGATGACGCTTTCTCCGCATGTTCATTGGTACACACGGATTGCGTAAAGGCCTCCGGACCAAGCCCGGCGGTGGCCGCAAAATTTAACTTAGGGCCGGTGGCATTGATAAGATAATCGTACGACACCTGTTGCTTGGATCCTTTTTGGTCGCCGGTGGTAAGTTCCACCGCCACGCAAGGTTCGGCCCCGGTATTTGCTCCGGATCCCTCCGGATAAAGCTCCACCGCTTTTCCCTGAATAAATTCAATGCCCATGCGCTCATACACCGGCCGTAAGGGCACAACCACTTCGCTGGATTTCATGGCCCCCACGCCCACCCAGATATTCGATGGTATCCAGTTATAAATATCTTTAGGCGATACCACAATGACGTGATGGGAGCGCGGCAATCTACGCCGTAAAAACAACGCGGCGGTGTGTCCCGCAATTCCGGCGCCCAGAACAACTACTCGAGCCATAAGAATTACCTCGTCATCCGACGGTACTACAGCTTTTTATCGTTGCGTTAAGAATATTAATTAAGCTACGGTTCTTGTCCGCATAGCTTGTGTACTGGGAGTTCCGGGACGGAAGTCTCAATACCCATCGCTTAGTTGTCCATCCATGCCCCTGTGCCAAGCGCACCAACGCACTACTGTTGCGTGCATTGTACCCATCGGTGCCCAACGAGCAAACAAGCGATAAATACAGTCGAGAAATATTATGAGGCGGTGGCCGAAACGCGGGGCTTTCCCAGCACTTTTCCAAAGAGCCATTTTTCAGCATTGGTGCGGTATAGCTTTTCCAGTACCTCGGCGGGCAAATTCAGCCCGTGCAATTGCGGAATACCGTTATCGGCATCCGGATCTTCAATCGGAGATTCTCCATAATAATTAGTTTCCCACTGCTGCTGATGCACCCAGTAGCGACTGGCATAGTGGTCAAAATCATATTTTTCGCCAACCACCAGATCACTACCGAATACGATCCGGTCCTGATTGCGGATAAAGAAATCCCGCACCGGCTCCAGCGGCTGCTGGGCAATACCGCGAATAATCCATTTGGTGGCGCTGGAATCCACAATGTAATGTGGGAATCGGTCGAGACGGAGTTGCAATTGCCCCAATTCCTCCACGCTGCCGCCGATATGCGCACCAAGATGCACACGATCGGGATATTTTTCCAACATGCGGTCGAGCATGGCAAATTGCTCAATAAAACTTTTCTGCCCATCCTTTGGATCATATTTTTTTCCCTCTCCGAACCAGGCCTTAGGATCACCCACATGGGTCATGAAGTGATAGCCCAGATCATACGCCTGCCGCATGATGCCTTGCATTTCCGGATGATCAAGATTCATGCCCATGCGCTTTTGGGTGCCAGGGGCATTGTGAAATTTAATTAAACGGGAACCGTGCTCATAAAATGCATCAACGCGCCGCCGCCACTCTTTTATAAAATCCTCGCCGGGTCCCAAATTCTGCCATTTGGGAATGGCAATGAATTCAAATCTCCCGGGAAATGCTTCGCGCAGAGCCTCCACATCTTCTAACGGAGCCATCGTCCAGATTCTTCCAATACCGTAGGCATCCGCGGCGCGAAGAAATTCCCGCGTCAGCGCCGGCTCGCGCGTATGGGTATGGGCGTCAATAATTAAGCCGGGAATTTTCCGTGGCGGCACGGCACGGTAATTAATTCCCAAACGATTATGCGGGAGTGCCGCTGGTGCCGTGTTGGTCGTACTATCGGTCATGATTTTTCCTGAAATTACACAGTCTGGCATTTCATAATCCTGCGGCACCGGCAGTAGCCATCCACCGGCCGCTCTTGGCTAATTGTAGGCGAGATATTACAGCCGGCTACTTCCCGGCCGGTTTTGTGACGGCACGAGTTTTCGGCCAGGGATCCACGTTGGTCAGCAACGTGACCCGCACCATCCGCCCTTTTGCTATCTTCATGCCATTAAACCAATCCCAGACGTAATACCGAATGTGCTTCTTTTCTAAGTAAGCCACCGTTCGCCGGTCCGCCGCAACACAATATTTTTGCGCTATCCGCGCTGGGGCTTTTCCCGAAGCGTTAAATCGGACATTGGTCAACAATTCCTGCGGATTGGCGAAGAAATGGACATGAGCATCCGCATAAAAGACCAGACTCGGTTCGGTGTAACCAACGGCACCAAGTTCAAAGCCTTCCGCACGCAGGCGCCGCATCTGCTGCCCCGCGTCGCGGCTTAACTGCAAGGCTTTGATACTTGGCAGCGTTGAAATATCCGCAATCATTAATGTAAGCCCAAAGCACAATACCGTAACATAGGGCCACGCCGGGCGGTTCCAGGAAATGGCACCCGCCGCTCCGGTGGCAACCAGTGCTGCGGCCAGCGGAACCAGATGATAAAACTGCTGAGGATGATGCGGTACAAACATTTTCCACCCCCCCACCACAGCGCCCATACCCATGCCCAGCCAAACCGCCATCCACACCCACCGTGCCACCGCAAACCATTTAGGCGACAGCACGTCCGTCATTCTATGCCAACTTTGTACCAGCGTATCAGCGCAAAGGATCGCCAGCGGGATAAATAACGGCAAGACATATTCCACCATCTTGGTGACAAAACACTCAAAAATCAGCCACGAAGGAATAATCCACGCCAGAATAAATTGATAGGGCGATGGGTCAATGGACATCACCAGCTTGCCGCGCACACGCCGTATGGCGTGATAAGCCGCCGGCACCAGCAACACACTCCACGGCCAGAATATTGCCCAGATTACCAGCAGGTAAAATCCGAACGGCTCACCGTGGCCCTGCAGTCCGCTGGAGGTGCGTTGCACCAGGTTCCGCAAGAGCATTTTCTCAATAAGCTGTCCGTGGGTGGCGTGCCACGCGGCGATGAACCATGGCAGCACCAAAACGATTAAAACGCCCAAACCCATCAGCGGGCGCAAGCGCCGCCACCAGCCCCAATTGCCTTTACGAACCAATCCAAAAAACAGCTCCGGCAAATGAATGACGCGCCCCAAGCCCGGGCTTTTCCACCAGTCGCGCCAAAGATCAGCTGCCCGGCCGGTAGTCATGGAAAGCGTCATCATCGTGGCCAGCACAAAAATGGGCGTCACGCCCTTGGTCATAATGCCCGCTGCCAGGGAAACCCAGAAAATCAGCACCACCCCAAACGGCACATACCCCCGTGCGGCCACATGCGATTCATTAAGTAACTCGCCACCGGCGGAATCCGTAAGGTCATCCACGCGCGGACGTAATTTCGGCACGCCATCATCGGATGTCTGCGAATCCCACGCCTCCCAGACGCAGGCCATGCACACGGTGGTGAAAAAGATCAGCACGGAATCCGCTGTAGCCATACGGGTTTCCACGAAATAAAGCGATGCCACCGACAACATCAGCGCCGAAAGCAAACCCGTCGCCCGGCCAAAACGTCGCCCCGCCATCCAATACACCACCAGAAGAGTCAACGTGCCAAACAGCACGCTCGGCAGCCGCGCTGCCATACCGCTGACGCCGAAAATTTTATAACTGACATCCATCAGCCAATAAATCATCGGCGGCTTTTCCGGGCGAAGTACACTGTTAAAACGCGGAACAATCACATCCCCGGAGCGCAGCATTTCCCGCGCCGCGGTGGCAAACCGTGGCTCATCGCGGTCAAAGAGCGGAATGCGTGCCAGCCCCGGCAGATATAATGCCCCCGCCAGCAGAGCAATCAGCAGCGCATCTTCCCAGTTCCACCAGCGATTAACCACTTTTTTCTTTGCAACTTTTTCCGGCATTTAATTATCCAGCACGTTTTTTCAATGGACGCCCGATCGGCCGGAGCTTATGTTCCGTGTTTGTTTTCTTCGCGATCCTGGCACTCCACTGATCGTCCCCTAAAGGCCGGGCACGTTTCAAACTCAGTTCAAGGCGGCCGCGCACGGATTTGTCCAGCGGCTTGTTGACGATTTTTTTCCACCGCTCCGGCCGGTCAACGGGCCACGCGTCAAGCAGTTGCCGGGCCGGCTTTTTCTCGCAACCGAGACTCGAAAAAGCCCAATCCTCGGCACGCTGCACGAGCCGCGCGCGCAACGGGATGGCTTCGATATATCCAACGAGCTGAACAAAATCATCCCCTTTTTGCACCGGCAGACTTTCGTACCGCCCCTGATACACTTTCCCCTTCGAGCGCGGATAGCGTGCCCGATATCGCTTGACATGCGTATTGGCCACCCAGGACATATATTTGGACAAATCCGTTTTTCCGCGGGGCCGCAAAATCATGTGCCAATAGTTGGGCATCAGGCAAAAGCTGAATACTTCCACCGAGGCGTGGGAGGTTGCTTCAATAAGCAATTCCACAAATGCATGAAAATCGTCCGAGGAGCGAAATAGCGTCTTGCCGGTTCTCCCGCAATTGGACACGTGATAAATAACGCCACCCATGGCGGCCCGCGCTGTCCTCGGCATATTGATACCCTGTCCTTTCTTGTGTCAGACAAAAACCGGTCGTTACCACAACGGCTCCATTTTTGCCTTATTTCTTCTCTTTCACAACCGGAGCGGCGCTGGCTTTAGAAATAAAGAGGCTTTTCAATATATTTTCACCGCTTAACTCTTCTCCGCTTATGGCCATAGCCAGCAATTCGCCGCCAAGAATATCTGGAGCAATAATCAGATCCGGCCCCACGCGTTGAATACGCTGCAGATTTTTACTGTTCTTCACCGCAGCCACCGTACGGGCGTTGCCTGCCAATTCCTTGGCCGCCATGACGATAAAAGCGTTTTCACTATCATCCGCACGTAGGGCCAGAATTGCCAAGGCCTTTTCGCCACCGGCTTTTCGCAGTATTTCTATGTCGGACGCGTCCCCCACGAGCATGTCTGCGGCATCCATCCAAGGTGTATCCGGCTCTTTAGGCACAATGACGACCACCGCCAAGTGCCGGGATTTCAACTCTCGGTAGGTATTATGCGACAATGAATTATCACCAATAACAATATAATGATCCTGTTTCATACGCCGTTTTTCTCCAGCCAACAGGCGCTGCATACGCCCATTGACCAGCGGCACAATCACCGCGGAAATGGACGTGGCAAAAACCGTTATACCTAGAATAATAAGAGAAATGACAAAAAACCGCGCGTCGCTGCTCTTGGGTACAATATCACCATAGCCGACAGTCGAAAGCGTGACCACTGAAAAATAAAGCGCCTCCGTTAAGTTCGTTATCGCCGGCGTAAAGCCCTGTCCGAGAACAAATGAACCAAAAACGCTGTAGCCCAGAAGCAGTATCACACTCATCAGGCTGAACATGGTTCCTGCGGCCAGACTTGATTTTGAAAACTGGCGATAAAACAGGATCAGCGCCACCAACACCACGCCATTAAGCAGCGCCAAGGCCCCCCATTGGAAATTTGCCTGATGCAGAATCAGGGCCAACGTTGCCGCCGAGATAATCAGCGCTATAACCCACGCCAAACGCGAGCGAAATGCCAATCCGAATGACATGGCCAGCAGCACGGCTCCCGCCAGCGCTTCGGGTAATCCGCCCAGTCCCGGAACCAGGGCAATCTGACTGATATGTAACACCGGTTTGAGCTGCTTGAGAAGCGGAAATGCCTTAGACAACCGCGACAGGCCGTCCAGCAGATTGAGTAAGCCCAGAATTCCCGCTGCGGCAGCGATCGGCAAATGAGGAAACCAATGATCCAGCCCCATGCGTCGGCGCGCCTGCTGCATGAGCCGCCCTATCCGCTGGCGAAAACGATACCGCAGAATTGGAGCTTTATACGGCATTAACCGTTCCTTAAACGGGCCAGGGTGTTACGGAACCTCGGCGGCGGCCCCATTCTGCAAAGCCTACTGAAAGGCCTAAGTTTTTCCCATTCGCGAAGCGTCATCAATTCAAACTCACGTGACAGGCGGCCGTGCGACCATCACCCTTAATTACCTCAAAAATAATTTCCGGCTTGCCAGGAGTTGTCTCGGCTTTCGTGACCAGCTTTTTGAATGCGACAATATCATCAACGCGGTGGTCATCCACACGCGTGATAATGTAACCGGGCTGCACCGGCGTGGTTCCCAGCGATGCGGGCTTGCCGTTATGTACCAGAACCACGTAAACCCCCTTCTGCGTCAAGGGAAGTTTACGAGAATAAGCGTCTATAAAGGCGAGATTATGCACGACCAAGCCAATTTTGCGATCATAATATCGCGGTAAACGGCTTGGGGGCGTGGGAGCCTGTCCCACAGTTATGGTAATGGTCTTCGGTTTTCCATTGCGCAGAATGCCCAGTTTAATAACCTGCCCGGGTTTTAATTGCTGCATTCGGTGCTCGAAACGCTCCACCATCAACGCGGCCACTGGGGTATGAGCAAACGGCTTTCCATCCACAGTGAGAATAATATCGCGAGACTTCAACCCGCCTTTAGCGGCCGGCATTCCCGGAATAACCTGCCCCACCATTAATCCCGACCGTTGCTTAATGTTGTATAGCTTCCGCACGGCCGATCGCAGGCCGCTGCTGTCCAGGGTGCCGAACCAGGGAATTTTGGCCACGAATCGCTTGGTTGGAATATCGGTCAAATCCTGTTTAAAGGAGTTATACCCGATAAACATGCCAACCTGCTGATTATCCCGTAGCGTAACCGGAACGGATCGGCCCAGCAGAGTCAGGATCATGCCGTCCCCCGGATTGGGCACTGTTAGGCCAATGAATTTGCCCGTGCGGTAATCAAAAACCGGACTGTTGGCATCCGTAAGACCAAAGGAATCTGTCGCAATAAGCGTATGAACCAGAGGAATCATCGCCTTGATGCGGTTAACGCCCACAAAGGCTCCGTAGGCCTGATCCTTACCGAGCCGTCCAACCGAGAAAACACGTTCGGCAAGATAGGGCTTGGCGGCAGCGGAAAACTGCAACGGCGTTGCCGCCAGCGGCTTAAGCGCACGGACATAACAGAACAAGCCGTCCACCGTCCGCCCAAGATATTGAGCGGAAATTTTGGGCATATCTCCGTGGACAATGCGGATTTTCAAATGGTGGATGTAATCCAACGGGATATCTTGTGGGATAAGATCCGATGATACCAGCACCACGCCCTTTTTATTCAGCACCACGCCCTGACCGCTGACTTTGTTGGTTTTATGAAATTCATTCTCAGCTGTGTATTGCACCACTACAATACTGCGGGCAATCTCAGGAACCAGTTTCGCCACCTTTGGCGCTGCGGAAGCTGTCACACAGGCCGCCAGGATTCCCGCCGACAGGCTCACCAGTGCCGGCACACGATGCAATGTTGAACGATCATTCATAGTATATTTCCTGATATAAAAAAGTTAGAGGTCATTTCCAAAGCATATCCCGCAAGCTTTAATTTCCGCTGCCGGGACTGAAAACCAATGTGCGCTCCGAACGTCCCCGTTTTACCACAACAGCATAGGGCCTTTTCGTTTTAGCCATACGGTCCGCCAGAACTTTGAGTTGCAAGCTATCCACGATACGGCTGCTGCCTACCCGGCGGATAATGTCGCCATCTTCCATCCCGGCGGCATCGGCAATCGATCCGCTTTGCACGCTGGTAACCAGCACCCCGCGAATCATTTTCATCTGCTGCTGCCGCAGATACGCATCGGTAAGGTTCCGCACCACGATTCCCCACGGCTTAATCTGGTGCCGCGGAGCAATCACACTTTCCAGACGTTGCGTAAAAACATAAAGCGTTTTCCGCTGGATCTTTGAACCGTCACTCATGCGCTCCACCCGCAATGTGATTTTGGAACCGATCGGCTGATCGGAAATATACCGCCGCACAGCGGAAACCTGCTCTGGAAAGCGGCAATTAGTCGGGTGGCCGTTGACTGATAGCAGCACATCCAAGGCATGCACACCCCCCAGGGATGCCGGCGATTCATGATCCACTGAACGGATCAGCACGCCGGTTTGGGCCGGTAAATGATAAAAATGGCTCAGCCCCAGCATGGGTTCAAGTTCCAACCCCACATAACTGCGCGCCACCTTCCGATATTTCAGCAGAGATGGAATCACGCGGCGCGCCACGTTAATCGGAATGGCGAATCCCAAATTGTTGGCCGAGGGATCACCACGAGTGTTAATGCCGATGACTTGCCCGCGTAAGTTAATCAGCGGCCCTCCGGAATTGCCCGGATTAATGGCCGCATCGGTCTGGAGCCAGTTATTGAACCAGCCGGTCTCATAGCCATCAATGGTGGTGGCGTTAAAAAATCTGTCGGTATTGGAAATAATGCCCCTGGTTACCGTCCGGGAAAGACCGTACGGCGTGCCAATAGCCAGCACGGGTTGACCTAGTTGCACGCGGCTGGAATTACCCAGTGTGGCCCATTTAAAATGCAAATGCCTGGCGCTTAGCTGCGCCATATCCATTTGCACCAGCGCCAGGTCGGTCCAGTGATCTGACCCGATCAGCTTGGCCCGCACGCGTTCCTGGTCCGGCAGAATAATCTCAATTCGCCGCGCCCGCCCCGCAACGTGAAAATTGGTCAGCACCTGTCCCTGTTTGTCAATAATAACACCGCTGCCAATGGCCCGGAAATTTTCCGGTATGCCATTTCGAAAATCCCGCATGACAACGTTGATTCGCACCACGGCGGGCGACACATGCGCCAGGGCATATTGCGTCCGCCAGGAAGGCTTGTCACTGACCATCCATGCCGGTGCCGAAGCGCAACCACCCAGTTGCGGCAGTACCCAGACGGCCAAGGCCGCACCCCACACCGCACGACAACTCAGAGCATTACTTACGAATCGTCTCAAGCGTTCGAGCATTCAGCATCTCCATGTATAGCGGCAGGCGACTATTGCCTGCCAAGATAGATCCTCGCACTCCGCGGCACAACCTCTTACTGTGTCATACGTCCAATCGGCTCGCAATGGTCATGTTCTTCACCGGCTTATTGGACGAATCCAAAACCAGCACACGTGCCATGTGGTCGGTAGCTTCTTCCGGCGTCATCTCCGCAAAAGCCATGATGATTATTTTTTCTCCGGGCTTGACCAGGTGCGCTGCGGCACCGTTAATGCCGATAACACCGGAACCTCTTTTCCCCGCGAGAATGTACGTTTCAAAACGCACGCCATTGTGGATATCGGCCACCAGTACGCGTTCATTGGGTAACAATCCGCTAAGCTTAAGCAGATCCAGATCAATGGTGATACTTCCAACGTAATTACGATTGGCCTGGGTAATTATTGCGCCGTGAATCTTGGCTCGCAGTAGGGTCAATAACATGATCAAATCCGAAACCGGCCGGCAATATTCAGCCATTCGGGCCGGCGCTTTGAACAAGTGTACCGCAGAGTGCCCCCGTTCGTCCATAACGCTTCAGCCGGGCCGCCGGCAAACAGCTTTGGCAGTAAACAGTTATGGCACTGGCGTTGGCGGCCTTTGCCTATTAGCATCAAGGAGATGATAGAACACAATCGAACAATTCGCATCGGTACCCGCTCCAGTCTGCTGGCGCGTACTCAGGCGGGCATGGTCAAACAAATGCTTGAGACCAGACTCTCCGGCCAGCCATCCGCCCCAATAGAACTGGTTTTTATTACCACTTCGGGCGATCAACAACAGCAGAGACCTTTGGCTGAATCCGGGGGAAAGGGTTTATTTATTAAGGAAATCGAAACAGCTTTGCTGGAAAATCGCATTGATCTGGCGGTCCATTCCGCCAAAGATCTACCCGCGCAACTCGCGGCTGGAACCGTTATCGCCGCTACGCCGTTGCGCGCTGACCCTCGGGATGTATGGATTGGCTTTGAAAATAAATCCATTGCCCAACTTCCGGCATCCGCGGTCGTGGGAACCTCTTCGCTGCGTCGGCAGTCACAGTTGCTGACCCTGCGTCCCGATGTTACGGTTCAGCCGCTGCGCGGCAACATCGAAACGCGTTTGCGCAAAGTAAAGGACGGCGTGGTGGCCGGCACGTTTCTCGCCCAAGCGGGTTTGGATCGAACGAATCTGCTTCCGGAACGCGCATTCTCCCTGCCATTGGACGAGTTTATTCCCGCCGCCGGGCAGGGGGTTCTGGCCATTCAGGCCCGAACACAAGATGCGGCCATGCGTAAGCTCGCCGGGACGATCAATCACATCGGCACGGCGGCGGCCCTGGCGTTTGAGCGGCGGGTGGTAGCCGCATTGGCCGGCAGTTGTCTGGCCCCCATCGGCGTGTGCGCCATGCCGCGCGGAAATCCCATCAACAATCTCAATGGTTGGATTATCCGGGCTTTTCTTGCCACTCCTGACGGGAAAAGAATCTCCCGCGCCACCTTGCTTACACCAGACTCCTCCGACGCGGGGCTTAACGGCCTTTATGATCTGCTGCTTGAAACTCTCCGCCAGCGCGGCAGTGCGGAAATCATGGAGCTGATCAG